>JAGLQT010000207.1 GCA_023136715.1 Gammaproteobacteria bacterium
TTTTTTCTGAACGCAGGCTATCGCGACGGTGAACCAGTACCACTTCATCCGCAATGTTGGAAAGATACAGCGCTTCTTCAACTGCGGTATTACCACCACCGATAACGGCAACTTTTTGGCCACGGTAGAAGAAACCGTCACAGGTAGCACAGGCGGAAACGCCTTTGCCCTTGAAAGCTTCTTCTGATTCCAGACCAAGATACATAGCGCTGGCGCCGGTGGCGATGATCAACGCATCACAGGTGTATGAACCTGAGTCACCAGTCAGTTTTAACGGGCGTTCGCTAAAATCGACAGAGCTGATCTGGTCAAAAATAATTTCAGTACCAAAACGCTCGGCGTGGGCTTTCATGCGTTCCATCAACTCTGGACCCTGTACTCCTTCGTTGTCGCCAGGCCAGTTGTCTACTTCTGTCGTGGTAGTGAGCTGTCCGCCCATTTCCATGCCAGTGATCATAACGGGCTCAAGGTTGGCGCGTGCGCCATAAACAGCGGCAGTGTAGCCAGCAGGGCCGGAACCAAGGATAAGTAAACGTGCGTGGCGAGTTTCGCTCATGGTGATCTCCTGAAAAAAATCGATATTCTTTGAATTGGGCGCTATATTAGCAAATCTTAAATAATATGCGCACAGTATATTCGTAAGGATATATGGTTTTTTGTTGTCTGTTTTTTAATAGACTAGGGATCATGATGATTTGTTTGAAGAGAGTGCTGTTTAGATGGGAATGCTGAAAATAGGAATACCTAAAGAAACGATGCGGGGTGAGGGACGCGTCGCTCTGGTCCCAGCAGATTGCCGGACGCTGGTAGAAGCAGGCTGCCATGTTTGTATTGAACAGGGTGCAGGCGTGAACAGTGGTTATGTTGATGCGGATTACAGTGCGGCGGGTGTCGAAGTGCTGGCTTCGACAGAAGCACTGTATACGGTGGCGGAACTGGTGGTGAAAGTGAAGCAGCCACTGGCACACGATTTAAAATATTTAACAAGTGACCATCTGGTGTTCAGCTATCTGCATCTAGCAGCTGATAAGTTGCTGGTTGAGCAGTTGTGCGAGCTGGGTTTAACCGCTATTCCGTTTGAGATGGTTTCCAATGATCAGGGGGGACATCCCTTACTGGCACCGATGAGTGCCGTTGCCGGGCGTTTGTCGGTGATCAGGGGGGCTCGTTTATTGTTTGGTACCTCAGGCGGTCGCGGTGTTTTGCTGGGTGGCGTTGATGGTGCCGAGCGCGGGCGAGTGGTTGTGCTGGGTGCGGGTGTGGCGGGTAGTCATGCGGTGACGACAGCCCTGGGGCTGGAAGCCGAGGTGCATGTTTTTGATTTGAATGAGCAGCGACTGGCTAGCTTGAAGGCAAAACATCCTGAATTGATAACGCATATATCTGAGCCGGATGTGGTTGCGGATGTCTGTGAACAGGCAGATCTGGTGGTGGGTGCGGTGATGGTGGCGGGCCGTCGTGCCCCGATGGTGTTAACTCTCGATATGATCGAACGTATGCCGAATGGCAGCGTAATTGTCGATATCGCCATCGATCAGGGTGGTTGTGTTGAAGATATCAGGGTCACTGATGCCGAAGAACTCGCCTATACCTCGCAGGGTGTGATTCATTCGGCGGTGCCGAATATGCCGGGGGCAGTGCCGCGCACAGCCGCGCAGTCACTTTCATCGGCGATAGCGCCTTATGTTCAACGCCTGGCGGCCGGGAAATTATCCAGTGATGCGTATTTGCAGGCCGCAGTGGCTGTTTCTGGGGGAAGGGTGATTGATCCTGTTTTGCAGCAGGAACTGGATTTGTAAGTATTTGGGTAAATCAGGCACGGCCAAATTTGGCAGTAATGACCTGACGCCGGTTTAAAACTGGGTATAATGGGCGAGATTTCGGGGCAACAGCCCCGTTGAGTTTCATACTAAATCGGGAATATTGGATTGGGTCAGGCGCGTCGTAAAAAATCAACAACAGGTACAGAGCTTACCTCGCATATTCAGCATGGTTTGCGCGAAGGCGCGATGCTGGTGCTGGGTGCGATTGCTTTATTCTTATTAACTGCATTTGTTACCTATAATGTGGATGACCCCGGCTGGTCGCATACGGGTATGCGTGAAAATATTCATAACGCAGCCGGTGTGGTTGGTGCCTGGTTTTCCGATGTCCTTTTCAGCCTGTTCGGTTATTTATCTTATTTACTGCCCGTGATCATCGCCTACAGTGGCTGGCTGGTGATTCAGAGCGATCGTGAACACAGGGACGTGGATTATCACGTGCTGGCGATACGCTGGGCGGGTTTTTTCTTGACGTTGGGCGCCGGTTGTGCGCTCTCCAGTATTCATTTTTCTATTCCTGAAACTGCATTACCGCTGGATGGCGGCGGCATTTTGGGTCGCTGGTTGGGTGATGCTATGGCCGGGGTGCTGGGTTTACTCGGTTCAACGTTGATTCTGCTGGCGGTGTTGCTGGCGGGGATTACGCTGTTCAGTGGACTATCATGGTTTACCGTGATCGATTTTATCGGTGCCACGGGTCTGGCTATTTTTGTCTGGGTGCGCGAGAAGGTGAATGCTGTAATCGAGCGTGTTCAGGAGAATAAAGCCGGCGAGATTGCCAAACAGCACAGGCAGGAAGTGGTTGAAGCGGATAAGAAGAAAACGGCGGTACGCGAAGCCACGGGTACGAAAAAGGTACGCATCGAACCGACAGTCAAGAAAGTTGAGATTTCTGAGCGTATGGATCGCGAAAAACAGATTGCTTTGTTTGATGGCTCGGTGGATTCTGAATTGCCTGGTTTGCGTTTGCTTGATCCGCCCAAAGAGCATGTGCAGAGTTTTTCTACAGAAGCACTGGAGGCTTTGTCTCGTTTAGTTGAAATCAAGCTCGCTGATTTTAATATTGAGGTCCATGTGGTCGCGGTTCACCCTGGGCCGGTGGTTACACGTTTTGAAATGGAGTTAGCTGCAGGTATTAAGGCCAGCAAGATTACCGCTTTGTCAAAAGATCTCGCGCGCTCCCTGTCGGTAGTGAGCGTGCTGGTGGTTGAAGTGATTCCCGGTAAGTCGCTGGTTGGTCTGGAAATTCCAAACGAGAATAAAGAGATTGTATCTTTGAGTGAAATACTCATGTCGAAGGAGTTTGATAAATCAGCTTCACCACTGACCATTGGCCTGGGTAAGGATATTGGTGGTAATCCCATGGTGGCTGATCTGGCCAAAATGCCGCATTTGCTGGTAGCGGGTACCACAGGCTCGGGTAAATCAGTATGCGTCAATGCCATGCTGATGAGCTTGTTGTACAAGAGCAAACCCGCTGATGTGCGCATGATTTTAATCGACCCCAAAATGCTGGAATTGAATGTTTATGATGGCATTCCGCATTTACTGGCGCCGGTGGTGGTTGATATGAAGGAAGCCGCCAATGCTTTGCGCTGGTGTGTCGGTGAAATGGAAAATCGTTATTCGTTAATGTCGGCGTTAGGTGTGAGAAATATCACCGGTTACAACAAGAAAGTGAAAGAGGCGATTGCGGCGGGTACACCGATAGATGATCCGTTATTTGATGTTGAGCATGCCGCTCCCGGTGCACAGCCAGTGCCATTACAACCACTGCCTTATATCGTGATCGTTGTTGATGAGTTTGCTGATCTGTTTATGGTCGTCGGTAAGAAAATTGAAGAACTGATTGCGCGTATTACACAGAAGGCGCGTGCT
The DNA here is from genome assembly GCA_023136715.1 of Gammaproteobacteria bacterium. GTDB lineage: Bacteria > Pseudomonadota > Gammaproteobacteria > SZUA-229 > SZUA-229 > LH-M37. The sequence goes on from JAGLQT010000207.1 coordinate 3,702, forward strand.
TCGGGTATCCATCTTATTCTGGCAACACAACGGCCATCGGTAGACGTGATTACTGGTTTGATTAAGGCCAATATTCCTGCACGTATTGCGTTTCAGGTGTCCTCACGTGTTGATTCACGAACTATTCTTGATCAAATGGGTGCGGAGCAATTGCTGGGTCATGGTGATATGTTGTACCTGGAAGGCGGCAAGAGTATGCCAACGCGTATACATGGCGCTTTTGTCGATGACCATGAAGTACATAATGTAGTGAATTATCTTAAACAGCAGGGACAGGCTGAGTACATTGAAGAAATTCTTCAGGAAAACCAGGGCGTTTTGCCGGGCGAAGCGCCTGCATCGAGCGGTGATGAAGTGGATGCTTTGTATGATGAGGCGGTACGTATTGTTACTGAGACCCGCAAGGGTTCAATTTCCTATGTGCAGCGCCGTTTGAAAATTGGTTACAACCGTGCGGCCCGTATTGTTGAAGAAATGGAAGCATCCGGTGTGCTTAGTGCAGTGCAATCTAATGGCCAGCGTGAAGTGATTGCGCCGCCACCACCTGAGTTATAAATATGCTTTTGTTGCGTCACTTTTTAAGTTCCATTTTTTTATTTGTGCTGGCTTCATCTGCGACGGCGGGTGAAGGTGAGCAATTGCTCGAGCGTTTTCTGACACAATCAAAAACCATGTCGGCTGATTTTGTGCAAACCTTGCGCACTGATGACAATGAGGTTTTGCAGGAGTCGAAGGGGCATTTTTATTTAAATCGGCCGGGTAAGTTTCGCTGGAATTATACGGAGCCTTATGCGCAGGAAATTGTTTCAGATGGTGAGCAAGTCTGGGTTTATGATGTCGATTTGAAGCAGGTGACAGTGCAAAATAAATCGGCATCAACAAACAATACACCGATGGCTTTGATGGAAGGTAAGCTGCAATTGAAGGAGGCTTACAATGTTAGTGAGCTGGATCATCGTGATGGTATTTATCGGCTGAAACTTTCCAGCAAATCAAAAGATGTAGATTTTTCTGAGTTGATAGTCGGTGTCGATGAGCAGGGTTTGAAATTTATGCAACTGAGAGATCAGTTTGAGCAGACGACTGACATCGTGTTTGTGGAATTAGAGTTGAATAAGAAGTTAGCCAGTGATCTGTTCGAGTTTACGCCGCCGGAGGGTGTTGACGTTTACGGTGGTTCGTAATGGATGACCTTTTAGCCGGTGCTGAGAATAACCAGCCTTATCGTCCACTGGCTGATCGCATGCGTCCAACTACGCTGGATGAGTTTTTTGGTCAACAGCATGTGCTGGCCGACGGTGGTGCTCTAAGGCAGGCGATCGAGGCCGGTAATCTTCATTCTATGGTGTTCTGGGGACCGCCCGGCACAGGTAAAACCACTTTAGCCAAGATTATTGCGCATTGTTCGAATGCTGCATTTATTAGTATTTCTGCCGTGCTTTCGGGTGTTAAGGATATTCGTTCGGCTATCGAACAGGCCAGGCAATATCGAGCTGAAGGTCGTTCGACCATTTTGTTTGTTGATGAGGTGCACCGCTTCAATAAATCACAACAGGATGCATTTCTGCCTTATGTTGAAGATGGCACGATCTATTTTGTCGGTGCGACTACCGAAAACCCTTCCTTTGAATTGAATAACGCTTTGCTTTCGCGAGTCAAAACTTATGTTCTAAAAAGCTTGCCGGTTGATGAAATCAAGCAATTGCTGGTTCGGGCTTTGCAGCACGAAGCGGGTCTGGCGAATGAAAATCTCGTTATTGAGGATGCTGAGCTTGATGCATTGGCAAGTATCGCCGATGGTGATGCACGTCGAGCATTGAATTTTCTTGAGATTGCCGCTGATTTAGCCGAGCCTGCCGACGATGGGCAGCGTGTGATTACTGCTGCTGTTGTACAGGATGTTGGAGCGCATAGTTTGCGCCGATTCGATAAGGGCGGTGATGCCTTTTATGAGCAGATTTCAGCTTTGCATAAATCGGTACGTGGCAGTAATCCTGATGCGGCTTTGTACTGGTTCGCTCGAATGATCGATGGTGGCTGTGATCCGCTCTATGTGGCACGGCGTGTGGTGCGCATCGCATCAGAAGATATAGGTAATGCTGATCCGCGCGGTTTGCAAATTGCGCTGGATGCCTGGCAGACCTACGAACGCCTGGGCAGTCCTGAGGGTGAGTTAGCGATAGCGCAGGCGATAGCTTATCTGGCCAGTACTGCCAAGAGTAATGCTGTGTATATGGCCTGGAATGAGGCAATGGCAGATGCGGGCCAGTCGGGTAGTTTGGAGGTGCCCATGCATATCCGCAATGCGCCTACCGGGCTGATGAAAGACATGGGTTACGGTAAAGATTATCGCTATGCTCATAATGAGGAAGAGGCTTTTGCTGCCGGAGAAACCTATTTTCCTGAGGAAATGGGGGAGCGGGTTTATTATCAGCCGGTAGAAAGGGGGTTGGAGCTTAAAATTAAGGAAAAGCTGGATCGCTTGAGAGCGAAAAATAGCCAGTCAAAGGAATAGTAATATAAATAAGTGAGTACAAACAAAAACAGAGGCTAAGCCTCTGTTTTTGTTTGTGTATTTTATCTACTTATGATTAAGGTGGCAGTATCTTATTAACGATATTCAGAACCCGGTTAGGCTGGATTGGTTTGGTAATCCAGGCATCGGTAGAAACGGTTTCACCATCTTCCAGTCTTTCTTGCTCATTTTCAGTGGTGAGCATACAGATAGGGGTGTAGGCATGATCTTCAAGTTTTCTGATTTCCCAGATAAACTCGATACCATCCATATTAGGCATATTCAAATCAGTAATAACCAGGTCAACATGCTGTCCACTGTTAAGAATGGTCATTCCCTCAACGCCGTCACCCGCCGTTAAAGTATTGTAACCAGCTACTTTTAAAACAGTTTTCATGACAGCCAGAATGGATCTGGTGTCATCAACGATTAAAATGGTTTTTGCCATGCAATTCCTCATTTAACTACATTACGTATATTAGATTAATAATATATCACTGTTTGCATGCTTACCAGTTTAAATTTTAGTTTTAACTTTGGTGTATATGCAATAGTATCGGGTATCTATAACGAGGCTTAATGGTCCCTGTTTCAGATCGTATTGAATTTTCTGAATTGCTTCTTTATCAGTAAATTTGTATGTTTAAAAATAATACTATCGTGTGTGAATAATTTCATGTGATATTGCTGTATCTGACTATAATTAAATCTCAAAGAGTAATATTCATAAATAATACGACGAGGCAGAAGAAATTATGGCAAGTATATTGTTGGTGGATGATTCGGCATCCATGCGTGAAATGGTTTCGTTTACCTTAAAGGGTGTAGGGCATGAGGTCAGTGAGGCTGAAGATGGTGTGGAAGCACTTGAATTTGCTAAAAAAACCGCTGTTGATTTAGTCGTTACAGACGTAAATATGCCAAATATGGACGGTATCACGCTTACTGCTGAGTTGCGCAAGCTGGATAGTTACAAGTTTATCCCGATATTGATTCTGACCACAGAGACTGGTTCTGTGAGAAAAGAGCAGGGTAAAGTTGCTGGAGCTACTGGCTGGATCGAGAAGCCTTTTGATCCTGATAATTTGCTCGGCACTATCAATAGAGTGTTGTAAGTAGCATGTATCAATAGCACTTTGAGTTATTGATATCATTACTATTTAATTGATTTTTTAACTTATCGGATAAAGAAGCAGCCAGATGGTTTCAGAAGTAAATATAGATTTATCCCAGTTTCATGATGTTTTCTTTGAGGAATGCTCAGAGGGAATGGAAATCATGGAATCAGGTTTGCTTGATCTAACGAGTGAATCAGATTCAGAAGTTATTAATACCATATTTCGTGCTGCACACTCTATCAAGGGCGGTGGAGGTACCTTCGGATTTAGCGAGATTTCAGACTTTACTCATGGTATGGAAACCATACTGGATGAAATGCGTAATGGGAAATTGGCGGTTACGCCGGAAGCAGTAGAGTTATTGTTAGCTGCGCTCGATTGTTTACGGCATATGGTGCAATGCAGTAAAGATAAGAAAGCTATTGATCAAGTGCTGGTTTCTGAACTGCATGAAAAGCTGGAAAGTTTTACTGGAGATGCGGTTGCACCAGTATCTGAGCCGGTAACAGAAAGTGCATCGCTTGACGAATCTGATGAGCAGGAAGCTGTTAGCGTCTGGAATATTGCTTTCTATCCACATGAAAATATGTTTTACACGGGTAACGATCCTTTTCGTTTGATCCGTGAGCTTCAGTGCCTGGGTGATTTGAAAGTCACTGTGAACCACGATAATTTACCCGAATTTTCTAAAATCGATGCGCAGAATTGTTACCTTGGTTGGGATATGGAGCTCAAGGGTAATGTTTCGCTGGATCAAATTACCGAGATTTTTGAATGGGTAGAAGATGATTGCTCTCTAGACATTAGTCTGCAAAATAAAGCTGCTGAGAAAGAAGTTGCAGACGAAGAAATACATGCGCGCGTGACGGATGAACCAAAAGCAGGGCGACGCCGTACAGATAAATCTGGTTTTTCAAATAAGGAATCAACTTCAATTCGTGTTGGCATTAATAAAGTTGATGGTTTAGTTAATCTTGTTGGAGAGTTAGTTATTACACAATCGATTTTGAGTCGTGTGTGTAATGATCTGGGCATGGAGAAAAATGAAAAGCTTGGTGAATGTCTGGATCAATTAGAACGTAATACACGTGATTTGCAAGAACAAGTTATGGG
>JAGLQT010000208.1 GCA_023136715.1 Gammaproteobacteria bacterium
CAAATAAGACCCACTCTCATTAAGGTGTTGAATTATCAACATTTTTGTCCAAATAGAACACCGGTAGTCAGTGATCAGAAAGAAACAACCGCACATCATTTATCAGTCATAGCTTCTGGAAAACCTCCCTATACTTTTCACTACAGGGAAGTCATACGTGCTCATTTAGCGAGCGTCATTGAACTAAAAACAGTTTTTCAGAAAATACATGAAAGTACTCGTCCTAGAACACAGTCGCTTATTCCAGAAAATGCTCACTGAGCTACTGGAAGAATTGGACTGCGAAGTTGATTGTGTTCGCTCAGGCACGGAAGGCAAGGCAAAGCTCGAAAAAGAAAGCTATAGCCTGATACTGGCAGGCCAGCATATTTTCGATGAGAGCGGTGCCGATTTTGCCACTTATTGCAGCAGCAAACAGGTTTCATGTCCCATTATTCTGCTCACTTCAGAGCCCAATGAAACACTGCTAAAAAATGCACGCAATGCTGGCATTACCGATATTTTCCCCAAATCCAATTTCACTTATTTACGTGAAAGTTTACGTTATTACATCGAAGGTCAAACCAATATAGACGTTAAAGGTGGCCGTGTTATTTATATTGAAGACAGCCGTTCAGTTGCCCACGTTGTTATTAACTATCTGAAAAAAATAAATCTGGATGTAACTCATTTCACCAATGCCGAAACAGCACTGAAATCAATTATTAGTGAAGATTACGATCTGGTAATTACTGATGTCATACTCGATGGCACCATGAGTGGTACATCACTGGTCAGAATGATACGTGCTCAAAACTCCCATATTTCAGAAATCCCGATCCTTGCCATGACCGGCCATGATGACCCACAAAGAAGAATCGAGCTATATCATGCCGGCATCAACGACTATGTCACCAAACCCCCCATCGAAGAAGAACTGGCTTCACGAGTTTATAATCTGATTACTAATAAACGATTACTTGATCAGGTTCGTGAACAACAAAAATCACTGTATGACATGGCGATGAAGGATCAGCTTACCAGCTGTCACAATCGACACAGCCTTGCTGAGTACGCACCTAAATATATCCACGACGCCATCAAGTACAATTTCCCATTATCTATGATGATTCTTGATCTGGACCATTTCAAAGAAATCAACGATCAACACGGACACACTACCGGTGATGTTGTTCTAAGTAGTATCGGTGAATTGCTCATGGCTAGCTGCAAACAGGGTGACTTTGTTGCACGTATCGGTGGCGAAGAATTTGCCATCATGCTGCCTCATTATTCTGCCAGTGAGGCCATGGCTAAATCAGAAGAAATTCGTGCAATGATCGAACTGCGCAAACCGAACGGGCTAAAGATCACTGCCAGCATTGGTGTTGCCACCCTGTCCGATATACACAATGAAAATTATGACGCGCTATACAAGGATGCTGATCAGGCGGTCTATCTTTCAAAAGAAAATGGTAGAAACTGTATTACGCTTTACAGTGATGAGGCTGTTGAAAAAACGGCTGCCAATATCATCTAATTTGATGTCCGCGATCTAATCCACAACAACCCGGTTACGCCCCTGTTCCTTGGCTTTCAACAATGCACGATCAGCGCTTGTTAATAACTGCTCGGCAATTTCACCACTATCACCAATACTGTCATTTTTTGGAATGAAACTGGCCAGTCCAATCGAAATAGAAATATTCAGTGGTGACTGCCCCTCAATTTCAATGTTGGCATCGGCAACTGCACAACGAACACGTTCTGCCGTTTCAATGGCAATCAAACCTGTAATGCCCGGTAAAATTACGATAAATTCTTCACCACCATATCGCGCCACTATATCGCCAGTACGTACCGCATCCAGCATGACCTGTGACACCTTCTGTAATACCTGATCACCAATATCATGACCATAGTTGTCATTTACTTTCTTGAAAAAATCCACATCCAGATACAGGCAACTCAAAGGCAGTGCTTCTCGCAATGACCGGCTAATCTCAATATTCATCCATTTTTCCAGTTCCCGCCGATTAGCAAGCCCGGTCAAAGCATCGGTCAAACTCAAGCGTCTCAATTGCTCATAATTCAGGCAATTCTCAACACAGATAGCAGTGACGGCTGCCAGACGCTGCAAAAACTCGGTAGCTGCTCCCGATTGATAACGCGATAAATCTCGACTAAATAAAGCCAGACAGCCAATCAATTGATCTCGACGAACAAAGGGTAAAACAACGATACTGCCTTCTTTTTCTTTAACATTCTTAAATAGCCATTGATGTTCTGCAACATCATAGCGACTTAGAAAGGGGAACTTCCCCATCGACTGTAAAAATTCAATTTCTATTAAGTCATGGGTCAGCATCATGCCAGGCGGGCAATCTTTCTGGCCATTGGTGGAACATAAAGCGGAAGAAATTTCATTATCGGGATCAAGCAAAACCAGGGATACCGCACCGAGATTTTGCGCTTCCATAAAGTCACCTTGCAGATAACCCGCTATTTCGCCGAAGTCCTGAGCGGATAACAAGGCCAGTTCAATAGCCTGGAAGCGATTATGGACTTGCTCATTATGCCTCGCCGCATCGAGCTGCTTAGCCACCTGCCGCCGCAGTCGTACTACTTCTGAATTTATATCAGGCATTTTGTAGGTATTACTCATTAAACCAATATCCCTCTACTGCTTTCCAACATCACATCTCCATCCATCTTGAAACCAGAGCTACAAGTATAGTTAAACTTCGAGCTCACCAGCCAAATGCAAAGTAGCGAGTTTGCAGGATTCTCATTTCATATACCATCCCCTTCGCTATAGGTTTTTGTCACTCACTATTTGGTACAATCACGCCATGACTGAATACGCACTCATTCTACTTAGCACCATACTGGTCAATAATTTTGTACTGGTGAAGTTTCTCGGCCTGTGCCCATTCATGGGCGTTTCCCGAAAACTGGAAACCGCCATTGGTATGGCACTGGCCACCACCTTCGTATTGACACTGTCATCGGTGAGCAGTTTTCTGGTCAACCAGTACATACTTGCACCGCTAGGCATTGAGTTCATGCGCACCATTATGTTTATCCTGGTGATTGCCGTGGTCGTGCAATTCACCGAAATGGTAGTGCATAAAACCAGCCCCCTGTTATACAACGTACTGGGCATTTTCCTGCCGCTTATTACCACCAACTGCGCTGTACTGGGTGTCGCCCTGCTCAATGTGCAGGAACAGCACGGCTTTTTGCAATCACTGTTCTATGGTTTTGGTGCCGCTGTCGGTTTCTCCCTGGTATTAATTCTATTTGCCGCCATGCGTGAAAAAATTGCCGCAGCCGATGTGCCTGAAATATTTCAGGGCAGCGCCATTGCCCTGATCACTGCCGGCATCATGTCACTGGCATTTATGGGCTTTGCCGGCCTGATCAAGGTTTAAAACCATCGCATGCTAACCGTCGTCGTCATTCTGCTCGCCGTTATCGCTGCCATTTTTGGCATCATACTGGGATATTCTGCAATACGTTTTAAAGTCGAAGGTAATCCGGTGGTTGATCAAATTGATAGCCTGCTACCTCAAACTCAGTGCGGCCAGTGTACTTTTCCCGGCTGTCGTCCTTATGCCGAAGCCATTGCCAGTGGCGAAGCTGAAATTAATCAGTGTCCACCCGGTGGTGAAGCCACCATTATTGCCCTGGCCGACTTACTGAATGTTGAGGTTCTACCACTCAATGCTGAACATGGTGAAGCCAAGCAAACCAAAACCGTTGTTACCATCGATGAGCAAACCTGTATTGGCTGCACGCTCTGCATTCAGGCCTGCCCGGTCGATGCCATTCTTGGCGCCGCCAAACAAATGCACACCATCATCACATCGGAATGCACCGGCTGTGACTTGTGTATTCCACCCTGCCCGGTCGATTGCATTCATATTGTTCCGATTGAACAAAATTTGCACAACTGGAAATGGCCGAGACCCGACGGCGGCCATTCGGCGCCTAAGGCAAGTTAGGGCTCATCATGCAATCAACAACAAACATCAAACATTTTCACGGTGGCCTGCACCTGGATTACCACAAAGAAATTTCCAAACAGTCCGCTATTACTGCCTGCCTTCCACAACAGCGCTACGTCATTCCTGTGCAACAGCATATTGGTGTAGCAGGTGAGATCATTGTTGAAAAAGGGCAGCGTGTTTTAAAAGGCCAGATGCTCGCCAGCACAAAAAAACTAATCAGCGCACCAGTGCATTCGCCTGTCTCCGGCACCATTGTTGAAATTGGCAAGCATGCAGTGCTCCATCCCTCAGGCATGGAAGCCGATTGCATCATCATTGAAAATGATTTTCAGGATGAATGGGTAGAAAGAAACCCTGTCGCTGAAAATTATCACCAGATGAATTCCCACGACCTGCGCAATATCATTCGTAATGCAGGTATTGTTGGTCTGGGTGGTGCGGTCTTCCCGGCAGCGATTAAACAAACTGAAATCAATATCAATACTTTGATTATTAATGGTATTGAATGCGAACCTTATATCACCTGCGATGACAGACTGATGCAGGAGCGCGCCAAGGAAGTCCTTTCAGGCGCAGATATTATTGGTCACATAATCAAGGCGCGGGAATGCATTATCGCGATTGAGGACAATAAACCCGAAGCGGCAGCAGCCATACAGGTCGCTATCGATGAAGACAATACTGACTTCTTTCGACTACAAATAGTACCAACGGTTTACCCTAGTGGCAGTGAAAAACAACTAATAAAAATCATCACCGATAAAGAAGTCCCCATGAACGGATTACCGGCTGATATTAATACCCTCTGCCAGAATGTCGGCACGGCTTACGCCATTCATCAGGCAGTCTTTAAAGATGAGCCATTGATTTCACGCATTGTCACCTTCACTGGTGGCGGCATTCATCAGGCACAAAATCTTGAAGTTCTTATTGGCACCTACATTGCTGACTGCATTGAGCAATGTGGTGGTTACACAAAAGATGCCTACTGCATGATTATGGGCGGCCCAATGATGGGCTACAGCATCAATACAGATCAATTGCCGGTTGTAAAAGCCAGTAATTGCTTACTAGTTAGTAATAGTGATGAAATTCATCCTGTAAATACAGAGGCGCACATGCCCTGCATTCGCTGCGGAAGATGTGTTGAGGTTTGCCCCTCTAAACTGTTGCCGCAACAACTTTACTGGCACGCTAGCACCGGCAACCATGAGCGTGTTGCTGAATACCATTTATTCGATTGCATCGAATGTGGCTGTTGTTCCTACGTCTGCCCCAGCCAAATACCTTTGGTGCAATATTACCGCAATGCCAAATCAGAAATCTGGGCACTAGAAGCTGATCGTAAAAAATCAGATGCCGCCAGGGCTCGGCATGAAGCGCGCGAACACAGGTTACTATTACAGAAACAGGAACGTGAAGAGCGCCTGCGTAAAAAACGTGAAATGCTTAACGAGAAAAAAGGCAAGTCCGAAGAAAATGAAATTGATGCTAAAAAAGCTGCCATCACTGAAGCACTGGCGCGGGTAAAAAAGAAAAAAGAAACTCAGGCTGTCACTCCTAAAAATACGGACAACCTTACTGCCGATCAGGAACGTCAGATAAAGGAAGCTGACCAACGTCGTAAAGCTACAGAGAACAAAAATAATGAATAATTATTACTCGAAAAAATCATTAGTAATTCAATTTTTTATTTTTCTAAAAAACGATAGCACAGGAACATAAACATGTTATTTCGCAAAGCCAGTGCTCCTTTTATAAATGCACAAGCTAATGTGCATTCGATCATGTATCAGGTGCTATACGCCCTGATCCCAGGAACTCTGGCAGCCATCTATTTCTTTGGCTGGGGGGTATTAATCAACCTCGTTATTGCCGCCAGCATCTGCCTGCTCAGTGAAGCCCTGGTTCTCAAACTCAGAGCAAGACCTGTCAGCACCTCACTCAAAGACGGCAGCGCACTCATCACCGCCTGTCTGTTAGCTTTAGCTTTGCCACCACTGGTGCCCTGGTGGCTCACTGTTATCGCCTCAATTTTTGCTATCGTTATCGCCAAGCAGCTTTATGGCGGACTGGGTTTCAACTTATTCAACCCCGCCATGGTCGGCTATATCGTTGTCATGATTTCATTCCCACGGGAAATGACTTTCTGGACAGCACCACTGGGGGCGGTTGATAGCTGGCTCAGCTTCGGTGATACCTTCAGCATTATTTTTCACGGTGTTTTAGCCGATCAGTCATCCATCGACAGCGTCACCATGGCCACACCCATGGACACACTAAAAACCCAGATTGGTCTCGAAAACGACATTGAAAGCACACGCAACCATGAAGTATACGGGGCATTATTCAGCAACATCAGCGGCACAGGCTGGCAGTGGATTAATATTTTATTCCTGCTCAGTGGTCTCTGGATGATCAAACAGAAAGTTATCGACTGGCGTATTCCTGTTTCTTTCCTACTCAGCCTGTTGCTGATCTCCAATTTTTTTGCCGTCAGCGATTACGCCAGCTATCCATCTGCTGTATTTCACCTGTTCAGTGGCGGTACCATGTTGTGTGCCTTCTTTATTGCTACCGATCCCATTTCCGCCTGCACCACACCTAAAGGCCGGTGGATTTATGGTGCTGGCATTGGCGTACTGGTTTACACCATTAGAAACTGGGGAGGTTATCCAGACGGCATCGCCTTCGCCGTCGTGCTAATGAATATGGCCGTGCCCTTACTCGACTATTACACACAACCAAGAATCTACGGCAAGAATGAAGTCGAATAATGAATATTCATAAACAAGTCACCACCACCGCTTTATTATTGATGCTATTCGCCACCATCGGCGCAGCACTGGTCGGTGTAATTTACGACAATACTCATGAAACCATTAAATACAATGAGCAGCAGGCCTTGCTCAAGCAGCTCAACAATATCGTGCCCGCATCGAAATACGATAATGAAATGCTAACTGACACACTTATATTAGCCGCCGATCATCAACTGGGAACCACTGAAAGTTCCATCGCCTACCGTGCGCGTAAACAGGACAAAAATATCGCTGTGGTATTTTCGGCCATCGCCCCCAATGGTTACAACGGCTCCATTCATTTACTCGTCGGCGTATACAACGATGGCAACCTGGCTGGGGTGCGTGTGGTCAAGCACCGTGAAACTCCCGGCCTGGGTGATGCCATCGATACCAAACGTTCTGACTGGATCCTGGACTTCGATGGAAAATCACTCAGCAATCTAAGCAACAAACAGTGGAAAGTAAAACGCGATGGCGGGGAGTTCGATCAGTTTACCGGTGCGACTATAACACCACGAGCTGTAGTGAAAGCGGTGCATTCCGCTTTGCTATACTTTGCTGCCAACAAAGAAGTTTTATTTAAGCTAAAAAGCCGCGACAAACAACCAGAACTCAAAGCCGACAAACTAGAGCCTTAATCAGCATGACAAGCGAACAACAAACAATTGTTAAAAATGGTCTGTGGAAAAACAATGTTGCACTGGTGCAACTACTCGGCCTTTGTCCACTGCTGGCGGTCACTTCAACATTCATTAATGGCCTGGGCCTGGGCATTGCCACCTTAATTACGCTGGTACTTTCCAATACTTTTGTCTCCATTATCCGCCACTGGACACGTCCTGAAGTACGCATCCCCATCTTTGTACTGATCATAGCCTCCATCGTCACCGCGATTGAACTGGCAATGAACGCATGGTTCTACGAATTATTTTTAGTACTGGGCATTTTCATCCCACTGATCGTCACCAACTGCTCTATTCTTGCACGCGCCGAAGCCTTTGCCGCAAGAAACAATGTACTCGATTCTGCACTTGATGGTTTCATGATGGGTATGGGTTTTATTCTTGTCCTCATCACACTGGGAGGAATGCGCGAACTGCTTGGCCAGGGCACACTGTTTGCTGATGCCCACTTGATGTTTGGCTCTGCTGCTGAAGGCATGGAACTAACGCTCAGTGATGACTATCCCGGATTTTTACTCGCCATTCTGCCACCCGGCGCATTTATTGGATTAGGTTTTTTAATCGCCATTAAAAATGCCGTCGACCGTTATCAAAGTAAAAAAGTTGTTCGCGTCGCCGCACCGGTTAAGCCTGCTGAAAGTCCAGCATAATAAATCCATCTGGTATGAATGCACAAAAACGTTTTGAGATTTTTTCACGTCTCAAAAAAAATAACCCCAGCCCAACCACTGAGCTAAATTATTCCAGCCCTTTTGAATTACTGATTGCAGTCATTCTGTCCGCACAGGCCACCGACAAAGGCGTCAACAAAGCTACCAATAAACTCTATCCTGTAGCCAATACACCAGAAGCGATTTATGCTCTCGGCGAAAAAGGTTTAAAAGAATACATCCGCACCATCGGTTTGTTTAATACCAAAGGCGCGAACATCATCAAAACCTGCAAGATCTTGATGGATGAATACGACAGCGAAGTGCCGCAGGAACAGGAACAACTTGAAGCCCTGCCCGGTGTTGGAAGAAAAACGGCTAACGTGGTGCGCAACACCGCTTTTGGTCATCCGACTATCGCGGTTGACACCCATATTTTCCGCGTCTCCAACCGTACTAAAATCGCACCGGGCAAAAACGTACTCGAAGTGGAAAAAAAATTAATGAAATTTGTGCCCAAAGAATTCATGCAGGACGCCCATCACTGGCTCATCCTGCTGGGACGTTACACCTGCATTGCACGTAAACCTCGCTGTGGTTCCTGCGTGATCGAAAACCTCTGTGAATACAAGGACAAAACCGAATAATGTTCAATCAAGACCGTAACCAAATGCGCAAAGTTTTTTTCGACTGCTGGAAAGCACATCAAGAAGGCGCACCGCTGGATGCCATGCAGAAAATCATCACCCATATTATTGAGCTGCATCCTGAATATCATAAGCTGCTGGAAAACGAAGCGGCACTCGATAAAAACTATCTGCCGGATCAGGGCGAAGTTAATCCTTTTTTGCATATGAGCATGCACATTGCCCTGCACGAACAAATCAGCACAGATCGCCCTGACGGTATCAAGGCGCTTTATCAATCCATCATCATGAAACAGGGTTCAGCGCATGAAGCCGAACACTCGATGATGGATTGCCTGGGCGAAGCATTGTGGTTAGCACAACGAAATAATACGATGCCGGATGAGCAGGCTTATTTCGAGTGCTTGAGGAAACTAAACTAACGCGTTTGAGCACATCATCAATCGTAAATACAATCTGCCTCAGTCACTATCTTTAGTCGTCAACCGACGATACTTGCTTGCGTGACACTTGGGACAGGGTGGCATGTGACCCGGTTTATGGAAATGGATAACCTCTCCACAACTCTTGCACTCAAAAGTTCCGAGACCAACTATCTCTCCTGTATGCCACTCTCCGATGCGTGTGGCTTCTTCTTCAAATGAAGAGAGTGTTTCACGTGTCTCATCGACCATTTTGGAGAAGGTCTCGCCTAACGTACCTTCAATCATGTACATATCGTATCTGAGCCAGTCTTTAAGCTCTTTGCCATTGACCTCCATGAAGTTGGCTGCATCTTCTACGTCACGCTGCAGATAATCACCAATTTTGTCCACCTCTTCGCGAGTAAGCTCTTCCAACTCTGAGAGGCGTTCCAGCGCATGGTCAATTTGTGGCTTCTCGTGGAGGTACTCCATCAGCTTATGATAGCCAGATGCGAGGCGGTTTTCATTGTTTGAATCAGTCATAATATCTCTCCCCAATTTCTGTGATTTCTATACCTCCAGTGTGACCCAAAACGACGCGTTTTCCAAGTAATTTACCTGTCAACAAACCGGGTCGACGTATAAAGTAAAATACACAGAGAAAAAGCTAAACATTTGATTGCATCACTCACAAATTCTGCGCAAATATCCACGCAAAGCCGACACCCACCAGATAATAATCTTTCTCCTCGACTAGAGGGCTCTCTTCGAAGACGGCATCATTCAAATTCTGGTAACGTAACAAGGTCCACCAGATCCAGTTACCATCACGCCAGCTTGCACTCAGCGTCGCGAATGAACCACCATAACCTTTTTCTGAAGCATAGGCGGGCCTAGTGGCGGTTGAAAAGGCCGGATCCACATCATAGTAATAAGCATGGAAATCACGCGTGGCGTATTTAAGACCCAGTGTTAATTTCATTGCCAGGCCCGATTTATACAGCCTGCGTTTTTCGACACTGAAACGTGGCTCCATCAACCAGCCTTCATTGCTGGTGTGTTTAAAATCTGTCGCCAACACAGTCCTTAAAGGTAATTCAAAACGCACATCGAATAGATCCCTTCCAGGTTTGTTCAGCAAAAATTCCAGCGATGGCCCAACCTGCAATGTTGTATCCAGATCTGGCATGCCGACACGTACGCCGCTGTCATCACTGTCCACAGGAATACCAAAATCAGCACTGACATCGAGCACTACAGTATCCGACTTGAACAGAAAACCCCGAATGCCCCTGTCTATTTCCAGCTTCTTTGCCAACAATGTGAAGTAAGGAAGAGGAAACATATATTGTTTACTGTCCGAAGACCCCGGATACAGGTTGAGATCAATAGCCGCAATACCGGCGCCCAGATCCCAAATTATGTCTTTTGATATTGAATTACTGGAATAAAATAGAGAGATTGAAAGCAGGATTTTTAGGGAAGTTTTCAGCACAGCCAGCCAATTATCATCTTGATTGTTTTTCCTTCAAATGCTCAACATGAACAATAAGCATATCAACGGTTTCCTTTAAAAGATCAAGCTCATCAACCGTCAGATCCTCTAACTGCTCAAGATTGTACTCTACCGTATCGATTATCTTTTTATGGGGACGCTGCATTGGCCGCATAAAATAGGTAGTAATGGTCGCCACAATGGTTCCGAAAAAGAGCATTGAACCAAGCACTGACCATAAACCACCGATAAACTGAGCGGCACCTGAGATCGGTGCATTGGCAATGCCTGCTGTTGAAAATGCTGCTATCGCCCAATACAGGGCATCTCCAAATGAATGAACAGAAGAGCCTTCAACGCCCCGTTCCGCAAGATACATGCCAGCAGAAAACAAAAACCAGAGCACTATCGACAAAAGCACCATCTTTGTTAACGGTGTATGAACAAAAACATCCTTAACAAATCGCTTAAACCGTACATGCCTTCCTACTCTTCTCATCATTTTTATATCTCACATAAAAAAGAGAACCTAAAAGCCCTTTTATACCACATACGGTGTTACCAATTTTCACCTAACAGCTCAAAATGCGCTTTTGGATGAAGACACGCTGGGCATAGTTCTGGCGCTTCTTCCGCTTCGTGCAGATAGCCGCAATTTCTACAGCGCCAGACAACCTTTCCGTTTCTTTTAAAAACCTTTCCCGATTCTAAATTGTCGGCCAGTTCCTGATAACGTTTGCCATGCTGTTTTTCTGCAATGGAAATCGCATCAAAGGCATCGGCCACATCATCAAAGCCTTCATCTCTTGCCACCTTCGCAAAAGCGGGATACATCTCTGTCCATTCATATCTCTCACCTTCTGCCGCAGCTCTCAAGTTCTCAAGCGTGGTTCCAATTTTTCCCGCAGGATAGGTTTCAGTTATTTCAACATCCCCGCCTCCAAGAAACTTGAAAAACCGCTTGGCATGCTCTTTTTCCTGATTCGCCGTTTCTTCAAAGATGTAGGCTATCTGAACCAATCCTTCTTTTTTAGCCGCACCAGCAAAATACGTATACCTGTTCCTCGCCTGAGATTCACCTGCGAATGCTTTGAGTAAATTTTTTTCGGTTTGTGAGCCTTTGATACTTTTTGACATAAATTTTCTCCTTATGAGATAAAACCTGGATTAATTTAGCACTGCATTTCAAAGTAGAAAAATCAGCATAAATTCACAAGTAACTGTTAAATTCTATTGCAAGCCATGCACAAAGACACACTACTGAAAGTATGAGAAAGACTGTCTTTGTCGAAACCATATCCCCATCCACGGTTTCATAAACGCTATCTCTGGATGTTACATACCATAAGACCGCAAACAACACGGTTAAGAATAGAGAGATATTGGAAAGCGCAGACAAAGTATCCATTAATTGAAGATATTAGACGCGATTGATTCTTATGTACATAATCTATTTCGTGATGAAAAAGGGACCGTAACAAAGAACCCTCATTATATTAAACACTCAGACCAATCTACCACCACCCCGAAAAATACACGCTAAGATTAGTACACAACTAATATTACAAAAAAAGTATACCCAATACCCCCCCAGCGCTTTAATATATAGTCGCTATGAATTAAATATATAAGGTAACACTGTATATTTAAAGGGGATTCTGGCAACTTTAATAAACTCACCGTATTGTTTTGGGCTGGATAAACATTCAGCAAATTAAGCTTTACTGTTAATTTGGAATTCCGCTATGGAACGTAAAGTAAGCACCGACAATCTAAAACTCGGCATGTACGTGTCAAAGCTCGACCGTGACTGGCGTGAAACATCGTTTTTAATGCAGGGGTTCTTCATTATGTATGAAGAGGATATTCTGTCATTGG
>JAGLQT010000209.1 GCA_023136715.1 Gammaproteobacteria bacterium
TTTTTCAGCCAGCGGTAGCCAGTGCCCATCCTTTGGCTACTGAGGCCGGAATTGAAATATTAAAACAGGGTGGTAATGCTTTTGATGCGGCGGTTGCGGTGACGGCGGCACTGGCCGTGGTTGAACCTTATAGTTCAGGCCTGGGTGGTGGCGGTTTCTGGTTGCTGCATATCGCCAAATATCGTGATGATGTCATGCTGGATGGTCGCGAACGTGCGCCTTTGGCCGCAACACGTGATATGTATCTGGATGAGCAGGGTAATGTTATCTCCGGCGCATCAATCAATGGACCATTGGCGGCAGGTATCCCGGGGACTGTTGCGGCACTTGAACAACTCTCCAAAAAATACGGCACACTGCCTTTATCGACAACGCTAGCTGCGTCGATTCGTTATGCGCGAGAAGGTTTTGCCGTAGACGAACATTATAGAAAAATGGCGACACATCGACTGAATGCTTTACAAACCTCCGATGCGGCAGAGATTTTTTTACGCGATGATTTAGTACCAGAGCTGGGTGAGATTATTGCCCAGCCAGATCTGGCTGAAGCTATTGAGCTGATTGCTCAGCATGGCGCAAAGGCTTTTTATACCGGCGAACTAGCGAAGAAAATGGTGGCTTCGGTCAAAGAGCATGGCGGTATCTGGAGTATGGAAGATCTGGCCGAATACAAAGTAGTTGAGCGCTCTCCCGAGGTAATTGTTTACAAAGGTATGCGTTTTGTTACAGCACCGCCGCCATCATCGGGTGGTCTTGCTCTGGCAGAAATGCTCAACATGCTGTCGTTTTATGAGCTCGAAAAAATGAAACCAGCTGAGCGAGCTCATATTTTAACGGAAGTTATGCGCAGGGCTTATCGTGATCGTGCGGAGCATCTGGGTGACCCTGATTTTATTGATGTGCCAGCGGATTTACTGACCTCCTCGGTGTATACCAATAAGTTAGTTAAGAGCATCAGTCGTAAAAAGGCGACGCCGAGTGCTTCGCTGAAGGCGGTAGCCGAGCCAACTGGTCAGGGTACTGATACCACGCATTTCTCAATTATTGATGCAGAAGGCAATCGCGTTTCATCGACTATGTCGATTAACTATCCTTTTGGCTCTGGTTTTGTCGCAGAAGGAACAGGTATTTTGCTTAACGATGAAATGGATGATTTTTCAGCTAAACCAGGGGTGCCGAATGTTTACGGTTTAGTCGGTGCTGAAGCCAATGCGATTGAGCCGGGTAAGCGCATGCTATCCAGTATGAGTCCGAGTTTTCTGGAAACCAGTAATCGTGTCGCGATATTGGGTACGCCGGGTGGTAGTCGGATTATTACTATGGTGTTGCTGTCTATGCTCGATTTTTATCAGGGTGGTGATGCGAAGAGTATGGTAAATCTAGGTCGTTTCCATCATCAGTATTTGCCCGATAAGATTACCTTTGAGCCAGGTGTGTTTGATACAGATGTGGTTAAGGCGTTAACGGCTAAGGGTCATCAAGTCGAAGCCCTGTCTAGTAGTTACGGAAACATGCACGTGATAGTTGCGAATAAAAAAACAAAACGTGTTGAAGCTGCTTCTGATCCACGTGGAGAGGGTCAGGCGATAGTGTTGCACTAGTCTTTTTAAATTGCGGGCTTATTCAAGTCCGAAGCTTTCCCGTTCCTGCTGTGCAGTGTGAAATTCTGAATCCTTGGCCTTTTCTATAGCTAGCATTAAATCTGTTCGTTCTTTTTCAGCCATGCCCATATTTACGTAGCGGTCAGCTGCTTTGAGTATCTTTTCAAGATATCCAAGGCGGTAATTATGGCTGAGCAGTGTCTTCGCCAAAAAAAACGGATCCATCTCATTTTCACGCATCTGGATGGCCATATGGAGGGCACTTTCGAGTTCTTCATCGCTGGGTTTTGACATATACACATTCCTTCCTTATCAATTGATTCTTAATAAAGATTATAGCTATAGTTTTCAGTTTATAGGGGCAATTTTTTTGAGGAATGAATCTAGGTCAAATTTGTTAGAGATAGTTGGAGGTTTGGGTTGCTAAAATACTGTTGTATTTTTTGGCTGAGCATAAAAAAACCCGAGTATTACACCCGGGTTTTTTTATTGTAATGATTTATATTTTTTACATCGGTTGGGTAATAGTAAATGCACCACGAATATCGCCAAGTTTAAAGCCTGTAGCTTTATCATCAGGATAAAGTTCCTGTAGTTTTGCTTTTATTGGGGGTGCAATATTGTCACCATGACATTTCAGGCAAACTTCACCAGTAGGTATGGCTTTCATGAAGCGGAAAGATTTTTTACCATTATTTTCCACGGCTTCAAAATAAGCCATGGGTTTGACTGCTTCGCCTTTAGCTTTGCGTGCTTCAAATTCATTCAATACTTTAGTTTCCCAGGCGTCGGGTGCATTGGATGTGTTTCGGGTTTTCAGACTGGTACGGGCAATATCCCATCCGTATTTGTTAGACAGGCTTTTTGCAATGCCGGGAGCTTTATCCTTGCACACGCTGATGGCATTGATCGGGCCACCAGCTTTCATACCCGCTTGCAGTTCGCCTTTGAGTTGCCCCATAAATTCCTTAACAACTTTTTTACTATTCTGTGCGCGTTCTTTCAAATCATCGTCAGCATAGGCTGTACCAATGAATAGCGAACATGCAATTAAAGGGGTGATAAATTTCAACATATGTGTCTCCTGAAATCAGATTGATATGGGTTTATATGATTAGCAATATAGATCAATTGTCATTAAGTTTCTTTTTATTAAGAAGTTAATGAGGTAAACAGCATTGGTAATTTCTCGGGCAGTTTTTCTACGTGATCGACAACAGTATAACCACCGGCACCAAATATATCTTCTATATAGTCATCCGCTTTTTTGTCCAGGCTAATGCAGTGAGTGTATATGCCTTTGCTGGATAACTCATCAACGGCTTTATGTGTGTCTTCGATGAGTAATTTTTCATCAGTAACATCAATATCAGCAGGTTCACCATCGGTCAGAATGAGTAGTAGTTTTTTATCTGCTTTCTGGCCTTCGAGATAATGCGAGGCATGGCGTACCGCTGCGCCCATACGCGTAGAGAAGCCTGCTTCAATAGCTGCTAAACGTGCTTTCACGCCATCGTCCCAGTGTTCAGTGAAACCTTTGATATGGTGGTAGCGAACATTGTGCCGCGTGTCGGAATGGAAACCGGCAATGGCAAATTTGTCGCCTAATTGCTCGATAGACCAGCCTAACAAAGTCACCGCTTCACGACTGAGTTCGAGAATGCTTTGTGTGCAGCCATCAGGAATATCGTGCAGCGAAGCGGATAGGTCCATCAACAATAAAACCGCGAAGTCACGACCGTCGTGACGGTGGCTCATGTTGATGCGTGGATCGGGTTGTGAGCCACTCTTGAAGTCGATTAGTGAGCGGATTGCTACATCAAGATCCAGTTCGCTGCCTTCTTCCTGGTAGCGCTGGCGTACATAAAACTGGGGTTTTAATAAATCCAGAATGCGTTTTAAATACTTCGCCAGTGCTGAATGTTTTTCTAAAATCTTATCGATATCGGAAGCGTTGCCCGGTGCATGTAAAGACTCGTACAAAGTTACCCAGTCAGGTTTGTAGCTGCTCGTGTTGTAATCCCACTCGTGATAATGACGTGGGGGCAGACCATCGGGTTCAATCGTCTCAGAACTTTGCGGTTGGCTGGTATCGTCTTCGGGTTCATCATTTTCTTCGATGAATACCCACATGTGGCGATTATCATCGCGGTAATCAATTTCGGTATTTTCAAAACGAACATTGGGAGCAAGGTCGCTTTGCCTGCGGGTTCTTGCGGTGAAAGAAATCGCAATCTCGAGCATCTCTTTGGTGCTGGATTCGCTGTCTTTCAGTGCGTCCCAGAACTTGCCAATGAACTCAAGAATGTCGGGGTTCTGGTAGCCGTGGTTGTCATCGAGAATAGCGCGAGAAATCATCGCTAAACGATGGCGTACACAGGACTCTTTTTCATTGTCGCAATCACCCTCAATCGGCGTTGGGTGCAGCGCGAGAAAATATTTCCTCAGTCCCGGATATTCTTGGAGAATTAATTGTTCAACGCGTGAGTCTTCAAAAGTTTCAACTGCGACGCGCTGGAAGGGCGATAAGTTATCCGCAACCTGGCGTTGGGTCCAGCGTTTATGCGCAGCCATGTGCGCCAGCGTAATGCGGTAGCGATTGATGCCGCGGACACCATCAAGATCATCATAAACATCGGGTACGCGCATACCGAGTTCATCATAATAAGGTTGTGGTTTGCGCAGTTCGTCGAAACCTAAAGAATAAGGCACGAAGTATTCTTCTGCCTGCCACATGCTGCGCATGTACATATCCAGCTTGCGTTCGTTATCCATGTACAAAGTACCGTGGCGTTCGCGTTGCAACATGGCTTTGGAGTCGGCAGATTGCAGATCGAAATAATCTTTCTGACGCTCAGGGTGGTTGTGGTAATTACGCACACCGTATTCGATCCAGTTCTTTAAACCTTCCAGAGATAGCTGGCTCAACAAATAAGGAATTTGTTTTAGCAGTACGAGAAAGCCCTGGCTGGAATGGGTTTTATGATGACCATGAACCGAAGTGGTTGTGCTATCCAGCATTTCGAAAAGAATATCGAAAAAATGCTGCATTTGCTCCAGCGTACCGAGACGACGGGAAGCCTCAGGCAGGCACTGCATAAACGGCGGAATGGCTTTACCGTTGGGTGAGC
>JAGLQT010000021.1 GCA_023136715.1 Gammaproteobacteria bacterium
TGAGCGTAAAGCCCGACTGTTGTTTGATCATAATATTCACCTATAAGTTGTTATTGCACAGGCCGCAGCCTGTGTTTATAAATGTATCCTTACTATCGTTCCGCCGCAGCGGAACATCCCGGAATCCGACCCACACTTACCAGTAGAATTTTCCCGCTGAATCAAGTATAGACCAAAAGAAGTAAAATTAATGCGTACAGGCTAAGAAGCACAATAATCATGCCTGTAATACGCGGGTATTTGTAAGCTAGCAGGTTGACCTGATCACGTTCCACCGATAATTTCCGTGATGCTTGTCGCGTGGATATCCAGCGGTTCGCCCAGGCTTCTACCGACTTGATCTGGCTGGGCCGGACAAAGATGACGATCCCGATCAACACTATAAATACGCTGGTGAACAGCATGAAGACCCTGAGCGCGTTAACCAGTATATCCAGAGCTATGGCATAGACAGAGTCCTTCACGTACTCGGCAATCAGGGCCGCATCATACACCAGCGAAAAATAATACAGTATATAGCCTGATATCAAGGTGACGATGGCACCAACGATTCGATGATGCTTGTAGAACAAGGGATCGATGACGTAGGGCACTTCAAGAAATTTTGTCGCATGGCGCATACTGAATTTTGTGCCGGCCTGCTTATTGAATCGAAAAATGATGGCGGGCTTAATGAGCAACAATACGCCAACGACCAGACTGATAAAAAACAATGTAATGCCGATAATAAAGAAAAAATCCTTCAGTATGGGTATCAAAATATTGTATGCATTTTCGTTCATGTTGTTTCGACCATTATCATGACTAACTTCGATTGAGCTTCCAGTGATAGGCGTCCAGGCTTTTCACACTAATTGCCTGCACCCTGCTGCCTTGTCCGCGACTGATTACCTCCTTGTAAATCAGCTCTATTTTCAGTCTTATTCTGGCCGTTCCCGGCAGGCTGGTTTCAAAATAGTTTTTATTTTTCACTTTGTAAACTAAGATATTCTGCGCGGGATCGTAGTACCAACTTGCCACAGGATGCTGCTCTGCCTCTGCATCACTTTTTATACCCACATAACTCTGCGGCAGTTCTGATAAATAGCTCAGAGGATTGGTGTTCTCGAGCGATCTTATCGAATCTAGTCCACGATTAACTACCATTTCTGCTACCTGTAAATTAACCGCACTGTTGAGGGTGCCGATCATGTGTTGCACTGAGACCCTTTCTGCATCAATCTGTAGCCGCAATATCCTGTCTATAAAGGTGATAATAAGCACGCCTATCAGCAACACCAGTACCACGATTTCAAACATACTAAAACCGTGTTGCTTCGATAAAATGGCAAATGTGCTCTTTCGGGCCATGGTCAACGGTTTATCTCTGGGTAAGCTTGATCATATCCCACATCGGCACGAATACGCCCATGGCCAGAACCAGAACCATTAAACCCATCACCACTGTCAATATCGGCTCGATGATTTGCGTTATGTTTTTAACATCGGTCGCTACTTCTCTTTCATAAAATTCTGCCACTTCCTGCATCATTTCATCAAGACGGCCTGTTTCTTCGCCGACTTCCATCATCTGTAGTACCAGCGGAGTGAACAGCTGAGTATTTCTCGCCGAACGGGTGACGGTCTCACCCCTCTCGACATCATTACGCATTTTGTTTATTTTCGCTTCCATGTAGTCATTATCGACTGCTTTAGCGGTGATGGTTAAGCCCTGCAGTATAGGCACACCCGAAGTGTTCGACATGGCAAAAGCCCGTGAAAAACGCGCCAGGGTTGCGCGCAGCAGGATATCGCCGATGCGTGGTAGCCGGAGTTTGAAACGATGCCATTTAAACCGGCCTGCCTCTGTTTTAACATAATGACGCAGACCCACAATGGCTGCAATAGTGAGTCCCAGCAGCAGCCACCAGTAGTCGGCGAAAAAGTCCGACATGGCAATGATAATTCTGGTTTGTATGGGCAGCTCAAGCCTAAACTTATCAAAAGCCTGAGCAAATACCGGAATGACCTTCGCCATCAGGAAGATAATCGCAGCAACAATCGCCGTCAATACCACTGAGGGATAAAACAGGGCAGATTTAATCTGCTCGAGCGTTACCTTGTCGGTGTCGAGATACTCATACAATCTGAGAAAGACGCCTTCGAGGTTTCCGGTTTCCTCACCGACACGTATAAGGTTTATGTATAACGGGCTAAAAATGCCGGTGTGGTGAGATAAAGCACCTGACACTGTCTGACCAGATTCAAGATCATCAATTATTTGCCGCAGAGTTTGTGCAAATATTTTATTTCTTGTCGAATTTGCAATTAACACCAGCCCTTTGATTATAGGCACCCCAGATTTTGCCAGCGCATACATCTGCCGGGTAAACAGAATCAGGTCATCTGCATTTGGCTTACCGATGCCAAGTAGTTTTTTCAGTGTTTCAGAAAAATCTTCAGTGATTTTTAGCTCATCAATGGCCACGGGCGTAATGCTGGCGGCCGACAACTGACCCGCTAGTGCTTCGCTGGAATCAGCCTCTTGCTGACCCTCTACCAGTTCGCCTGCCTGATTACGACCTTTGTATTGAAACACCGCCATGAGCTTTACAGATCTTCTATGTTATAGCTATTAGCTATAACCGTATCGCGCTGAAAATATTCACCAGCAAAACGCATGACCTCGCGCAAGCTGGTGATCCCCTCTGCCGCCAGCTCCATCCCGCTTTGAAGTAAAGGCACATATTTTTCGTTGTTCTGTAATGCTTTGGTGAACGCGTTGATATCACTGTCCCGTAATGCTTCCTGCATGGGCTCGTCAGGCTCGAACATTTCATAAATACCGATACGCCCGTGATAACCCGTATTGTTGCAACGACTGCAACCAGCACCAATATGAAATTTTGCATTTTCAAATTGGCCATTGAGTATTGTTTTTAACCAGACTTTTTGCCGACCATCCAGCTCCAGCGGTTGCTTACAGCTATCACAGACACGTCGTACCAGACGCTGTGCTACCACCGCACGCAACACAGTTGCGAGCAAATAACCTTCTACACCCATATCCAGCAGGCGCTCTAGTGTATGCATGGCATCGTTGGTATGCAGGGTTGATAACACTAAATGTCCGGTCATAGAGGCGCGTATGCCAATTTCAGCTGTTTCCTGATCGCGCATCTCACCGATCAGAATAATGTCTGGATCCTGGCGCAGTGCGGCGCGCAAAACCTGTGAAAAACCCAGATCTATTTTGGGATGTATCTGTACCTGATTAATACGTGGCAAACGATACTCAACCGGATCTTCTGCGGTAATTATTTTTTTGTCTGCCTGATTAAGTTCACTCAATGCCGCATACAGCGTTGTACTTTTACCGCTTCCGGTGGCACCGGTTACCAGTATTAATCCATGTGGCGAATGGATGCATTTTCTGAACGCATTCACCATATTGGATTCCATGCCCAGATGTTCCAGTTCGAGCATGCCACCGGACTGGTCCAGCAAACGCATCACCATCGATTCGCCATACTGTACCGGCATAGTGGAAAGTCGCACGTCTATACTACGGTCCTTGACTCGAATATTGAAGCGACCATCCTGAGGTAGTCTTTTTTCAGAAATATCCAGACCCGACATAATTTTAAGGCGCATGACCAGTGCATTAGCAATGCGTTTATGCTCCATAACCTGTTCGTATAACACCCCGTCAATACGCTGTCTGATACGTAATACTTTTTCGTCAGGTTCAATATGAATATCGGATGCACCAACCTGTATAGCATCTTCAAACATGGACTGTAACAGCTTGACAACAGGCGCATCGGTAAGGTCTTCACCTGCCACCATTGTTTCGAGATTGATATCACCCTCAGAAAGCTCTGCACCAAGTTCCTGTGCAAAATTAGTAATTTCATCTGTACGCCGATAGACCAGATCAAAAGTTTTAATCAGCTCGGATTGACTAATTATTGCCTGCTTGAATTTATTATTAAGGTGTTTTGCAATCGCATCATATGCAAAAATATCAGTCGGGTCAGTCATGCCGACAACCAGTTGGTCATTCTCTTTAGATAACACGATGGCGCGATAACGGCGTGCAAGCATTTCCGGTAACTGCCGCACCAACTGTGGATTAAATTTGAAATGGGCCAGATCAATAAAAGGGATGTCAAGCTGCGAAGAAAGTATATTACGAATATCCTCTTCTTTGATAAATCCAAGATCAATTAAAGCACGACCCAGTTTCTGGCCTGATTTACGCTGCTCTGCTAGTGCTGCATCCAGTTGCGTCTGAGTGATAGCCCCCTTCTCAATTAGAAGATCACCAATGCGTATTCGTTTTTGTACGTTCTCAGTCACTGATTATTTTCTCTATGCTCAGGATGTTGAATCAGCTTTAAGCTGCTTAATAAAATTAATTTTTCTCATGGCATATTGTGCAAGCCTACCCGATAGTTGCCCTGTACTAATTGATTGTTGATACGACTGCAATGCTTCACTATATTTTTTCATTTTTTCAAAAGATATGCCCTGACCCATCCACCAGATACTATTGGATGGTTTAAGCTGTAAAGCCTTAGAATATATAGCCACTGCATTCAGATGATCGTTGTTTTTCTGGTAAAGCCCTGCCAGATAACCCAGGTCTTCTGGAGTAGTCAATTTAAGACGTTGCTCCATAACAGAAATAGCTTCTATGTATTTGCCATTTTGAACCAGTGCCTGCAAATAAAGTCGCAATAATTTTTGATCATTTACATGCATCAACAACCCTTGCTCAAGTGTCTCTGATGCCAGATCTGCACGTCCATCTTCAAGATAAATAACAGAGAGCAGTCTGTAAGCTTCCCTATTATTCGCGCTGTAGCCCAGGGCTTCCTGTAACAAAGCTTTTGATCTCTGTTTACTGCCTTCTTTATATAAAGATCGCGCGGTTGCATAAGCCTGCTGACTTTTTTCCTGATCTGTAGCTACGCGCTGTTTTTTATTAACAACCTGCAGGTCGTCTACATATCGATCATTATCAACATCAGTCTTTGCTAACAGCACTTTCTGTTGTTTATGGTTTGTTTGGGGACTTTTTATTGGAGCAGTAACAGTCGTTGTTTCCTGAACATGTACTTCTATATCCAGATCCTGTACGTCTTTCTTAGGAATAATCATATTCTGAGCACTGTCAACCATTACAGGTGAAGTCAAACTCGGCGACTCAGACGATATTGGCTCAACCTGCTGTGCAGCAACCTCACCAACAATAATTTTGCTCTGCTCTGATACGACCTGAGTAGCAACGATTGCATCTGGCGCAACTTCATTCTGCGCAACGACAACAGGTTTTGTATGTATTGCTTGTGCTACAGCGTCTGGTTTGTTCGTGTGGGTGATCTGCAACTCAGCATTATCCTTCGCTACAGATACCAGCTGATAAGGAGAAAGATAATACACAGTTATAACGATGGCTAAGATTGAAACGACACTAACTAGACTGACCAGGCTTACCAGATAAGGATTACCTTCCTGACTATCCGCACTGGCAGGATTATTACTCGAACTTAGACCACCGAGAACAGCATCATCAGAACTGGAACATTCCACTCCTCGACGCTCAAGATCTTTCAGCATGGTATTGATAACACTCATTTTATTAAAACCCACAATAGCAGCACAACAACCACCGCTACAAACGTGGCCAGAACAACAGTGAGGATGATCTTATTATGATTTTTTTCTTCCTCTATATCATTAATAGCCTGTTTTACATGTTTACTAATAACATTTCTTTGGCCCTGGCCGAAAGCGAGGATAAGTGCTTTATTGCATAATGTATTAACGATTCTAGGTACACCGTTACTGCTCTTATGAATTTTATCGATAGCCTTCTTCGAAAACAGATCATCACCACTATACCCGGCAATTTTGAGTCGGTGATTGATATAACCCGAAAGCCTCTTACGGTCTACTGGCTCGAGTTTGTATGAAAAACTTATTCTTTGTTTTAGCTGTCGATTACAGTTGTTATCGAGTCGCTCATCAAGCTCAGGTTGCCCGAACAGAATAATCTGCATCAATTTATTCTTTTCCGTTTCGATATTTGAGAACAGGCGCAGAGCTTCAAGCGTTTCAACTGGCATAGCCTGAACTTCGTCAAGACAAACTATAACTCTCTTACCTGCATCGTTATACTCCATTAATTTCTTTGTAACATCACTCATCAGTCGATAGCTAGTAACGTCGTCCGATGCATTGTCCAAATACTTAACCCCCAGTTCATCGGCCAGCGCCATGCGTAACTGATTAGGTGCTAGAAATGGATTGGGTATATAGACCGTTATAGAATTTTCATCTTCCAGACAATTCAACAATTTCCTGCATAGCATGGTTTTGCCTGTACCGACTTCACCGGTTACTTTAACAAAGCCCTCACCTGAGCGAATCGCCACCAGCAATACATTAAGCGCTTCTTTAAAACTATCACTCTCATAAAAAAAGCTTGTATCGGGTAGCAATGAAAAAGGCATTTCGGTCATATTGAAATATTGTAGATACATAACACACGCCTCAGCTAATCGTTCCCACCCTGTTAATTATTGTACTCATGATATATCTGTTTAACTCTATTTGATGAATCATCAATTACTTTCAACCAGCTATCATTGCTATCAATAACTGTTGGTTTCAACAGAATAACCAGTTCACTTTTTACGTTCTGTTCGCTGGTATGCTTGAAAAGTTCACCAAGAAACGGTATGGAAGAAAGAACAGGAACTCCTGATTCTTTTTCTACCAGCTTATTAGTCATCAAGCCACCAATCACCACTATCTGGCCATTTTTAGCGTTAACAATACTGTCTGATTCTCTTATCTTGCTGAAAGCCAGAGGCAATGCCATGGTCTGATTACCCACAGTTATAGATTTTTGCTGATCGACAACTTCACTGATAGTTGGATGTATATGTAGAATAATGCTTCCTTCTTTATCAATCTGCGGAGTAACGTCGAGAGATATACCAGAGAAAAATGGAGTTAGAGTAACATCTGGCGTTGTTGTTGTTGCCACACCCGATGTTGTGGTGGTTGATACATCAGTAACAAAAAATTCATCCGTGCCAACTTTAATCACAGCTTTTTGATTATTAACCGTAGACACTCTTGGACTAGACAATACTTGCATATTGCCCTGTGTTTTCAGAAACTCAAAAAAGGCCGCGAAATTGCCAGTATTAACCGCCAGTGAGAACATGCCACCGAATGCTGAAACGGCATTGCCAGCCAACTGACTAAAATTAGCCGGATCAAGATTGCCTGTATTGCCAGCAATTCCTGAAACACCCTCAGCACTACCTAGTATTGTGCCACCTCCCGTTTGCCCAATTAAGGTATTGCCACTGTCACTTAAGGAGGCCCAGTTAATTCCCTGCTGATAACCGTCTTTCAATTCAACCTCAATAATTTTTGCTTCGAGGATAACCTGCCTTTGCATAATAATTTCAGCCGCCAGTAAGAACTCCTCAACTTTGCGCAACTCCGCAGGATAAGCACGGACAATAATCAGGCCTGCCTGTGGACTGATGACGACACTTTTACCATCACCTGAGCCGATCACTGACCCTATTGAGGCTTTTATTTCTGACCAGAAATCAGCTGTTGATTCTGTATTGATGTTACTTGCAGCAAACACTGACTGACTGGTACTTGAGCTTGAAGAACCAGAATCATTGCTACTGCTCGAGCTACTTTGCTCTGAAGGCTGACCAGAACTAACTCTGGTTGCCGACTGGCCTGATCTTGTTACATTCAGGTAATTGACTGTATATATCCTGGACTGAATCTTGTTAGGGTGAACTATAAACCCACTCTTCATTTTCTCGTATTCATAACCGTAAATATTGTAAACCATGTCCATAACTTCAGGTATGGTCACATCATTCAGGCTCAGTGTTATCTTCCCTTGCACACTAGGATGAACAATCATATTGTACGGTGTATCCTTAACCAGACTTATAAAAAACGATCTTGCATTCGCACGGTTAACTGCAAGATCAAAACGAGGCTCTATCTTTTCTATCGAACCAGACGGCAGATTAACAGTCGTCTGGGGTAACAATGCATCAGCCACTTCTTCAGGCACTTGATCCATCTTTTCCGACTGGTTTTGCATATCAGAGATGTCGAGGGCTTTTTCAATATTATCGAACACCGTCAAACTCGCTTCATCCTTTTTTCTATCCCTTTCTTCTTTGCCCGCTGGCGCTGATGCGCATGCCGTAAGCAACATCAATACACTAAACAATAAAATGGCAATTCTCTGTTTGGTATGCATAATCATTATTCTTCTGTCATAAAAATTATTATTATTTTACTTGTTTTTTTACTGACACTGCTCTTAACCGGGCATTGATAGTCTTGTTTTTATATATAAGAACAACATAATCAGGTTTTATATCAACGACCCTGGCACCGCTTACATGGTCGCCTTTGACAACTGAAATATCATTAACTATAGCGACACGGCGTTCACCTGAAAACAGTATCTCGTTTACATACCATGTTGGCTCTGCTTTTTTACTTTCACCAACACTAGTTGTTTCCAGTTTGTATTCCGGTGGCCTTAACGGATCTTCTTTTTTCACGGCGTAGGCGTTTACAGAAAACACTGCGATACATGCCCCGACAACCATAAACATTCTCACCGTTGAACTAAACACCGATAATACCTTCTCTAAATCCAAGCGTGTACACTTCAAGCGTTATCAATGAATTCGGATATTTACTCGTCTCTATTTCGATGCCCTGCCAGAAAAATTTCCACGGAAAATGTTCGAGTTTCTTCAGATACGATAACACGCTGTGATAGCTCCCTTCCATTTGCAACACCACACTATGCCTATATATTGTATTCACATTTCCAGCATCAGATTCCTCTTTACTACTGGATTCTACAAATTCTGGTGTTGCAGGCATGTTTTTTAGACTGACAAATTTAAGGTCCGTCTGATTTTTTAATATCTGCTCAAGAAGACCAGCCATTTCCTGTGGATTTATAAACTGAACCGATGACTTATTCAGAGCTTCATCCAGTCGTTTATTCTCTTCGACATACCTGACAAGCCGCTCTCTATTTTCGCTGTCCGGATCTTCCTGATTTTTTATTTTTGACACCTTAATTTTCGACTGCAATATTACAAGTTCGGTACCCACTTGCGAAATATCTTGCTCAGTAACCATTATTTCTTTAGCTAATGGCTCACGTAACAGCCCGTTCCATGAGAATATGACGACAATAAAGAATATGACAAATAAAGCTATTTGATCACGCTTTGACTGCGACTCAAGATACTTCTCGAACTTTATCATCAGTTTCTGCATGTTATTGAACTATCTCTTGTACGCTGGCCATTTTCTTAAGTCGCGCCATAAATAACGTGACAGATGCATTATTTACTTCAGAATCTTTTACTTTTGCCTGATATCGAGTATCGAGCACAAAATCCATGACCTTGTTATTTTCTGCTGACCGCAACATGCTAATTTCCCTGAATTCACGGCCCTTATAAATTTCTTCATCACTTAAGGCTTGAATAAACTTTGGCAGTAATTCAGGTTGATAACTGCTACCACTAAGATACATATCGTAACCACCTCTACCAAACTGAATTTTTTTCAACCAGAGATCATTAATTTTATCGCGCTTTCTACCCAGCCCCTGTATCAGAAACGAAAAACCCGTCACGTTACCGGCATCATTTCCGCTAAGATAGTTTAATGCTCTAAGCTTCTCAGCATTGCTTCGTTTCATCCTGTCCACGCTCGCCGCCAGTTTCATATCTCTAGCTTTAGGTTTTACCTCCTTTTCAAGAACGGCATAACTATGCTCGAGGCTTTTCAACGTGCCCTTTTTGTTAGCTAATTCAGTGCGTAACTGGTTCAACGTATAAACTTGGTAGGAATTAGTCCCCGCCAGTATCAGCGTTAACAAAACAATCAAGCTAATGACGCCAATTTTATCCCGGTTATAACCCGCCTGGAATTCCTTCTGGTAAAGATTAATTTGCTGCATTACGCCACTGCCTCAATTTTTCTTGAGGCTGCTGCTATAGCCAGCAAACAGTTAGTCTGATTTTCATCATTTAATACGGTTGAATCTGGATATATCTCGGCGAAACTCACCAGCTCAGTCTTCATACCCGAGTGGCTACTGACATAGTCACAAAAACCCTGAAGCACTGGGTGTCTTGGAGCCACCACGAGCCTGCTAATTGGCGGTCTGACAAACTCACTTTCATAAAAATCGAGGGAACGCTGCAATTCCAACATTATGGACTCATAAATCTGTTCTGCTGCACCCTGGGCCTGTATTCCTTCCAGCCGATCCAGCCCGGTGTCGATTTTGCGTGACAAATACAATGCTGAATCTTTATACAAATTTATTGATCCATGCTTTTGGCCAAAATGCAAAACAGCAACTCCCCGCTGCTGGCCTTCGATCTTCTCAATGATGTTGCCCAGACTGAGTTCTTCTATATCAATGGTATTCAGCGTCAAACCTGTTTTACTGATAAAGTTGATTGTCTGCAAAACTGCATCTCTAGGCGTGACCACAACATAGGCCTTCTCTTCACGATGCTCCTGAACGGGCACACGGAACACATCAATAACAGCATCTTCTACTGGATAATCAACCAGGTCTTTGATGCTCCAGCGAAGTGCTGACATTAATTCTGAAGCATCGACAGATGGAAGCGGTAATTGAAAAATCTTATATTGTGTATCTTCAAGCACAACAACGCAGGGTTGTTTCTTCAGGTTATTTTCCCTGATATATCGACCCAGTTGCTTTAACTGTTCGGATGATTCCGAAGAAGAAATAAACTCACATGATTTTAATGCTGGATGCGCATCATTGGAAATATCGATTTCAGCCACAGCAATGCCGTCGCTGCTAATATAGAGACCAACCTGTTTTTTTTGTTGTATTTGCCTGCCTAACATTTATCTGGTTTCACCCCAGTTATTATCGTCAAGTGAGCACTAACCTTATTGATCTAAAGTAATTAGTTTATTTACCCAGATGGAACCAGCATATCAGGCTTTATCAACATTTTCGCCTGATTGTGAACATTTGGCTAAAAAACACTATTCCTATATGACTAATAGATGATAAACCACCTATAGTCAACGACTAACATACGATTATTATTTATAGCCTTAGAAGCGTTCCTTAAAAGCATGATTATTATAGGCTTTTATACAGGATGGGCAATCCACCTAAAGCATCCAACACATGGTTCCGTTTATCGGCAAAACCTTGTTAGATCATGTGCCAGAACCATCTCTAAAGTCAGAATATCACCGTGAAATTTGGCTCAGACCACTATTTAAATAAGTCGCTTATCAGCAAAAGGAAATACTGGGTATTTATCTGTCGGACAACGCAAGAGCGCGTTATTGATTAAGCGTACTCACAGATTTACAAAACCGCAGTATTGACGATATTCTGATTGCTTGCATTGATGGTCTTAGCGGCTTTCCTGATGCAATTGCCAGTATCTTTCCCAGGAATTTACTTCTTTTTGACGTTCACCATTCCATTCAAGCAAAGATTGTTGAGCCTGTTCCAGTACAACGGTTAATAGCTCGCCTTTCTCAGCCCGTAAGCGGTTTTCAACAAACTGCTGTGTGAACCAGGCACCTACAAGCACCGCTGTAATAGCTAACAGGCTTACAAAATAAATAAAGCCCCTTTATATTAAAAAGAAAACTGCATAACTTATTGTATTTAGAAATTTCCATGTATCACAATCTCAGTTATTATCAGCATATAAAGACTATTGCATGAATAAATCGCTATCTAAAAATATCAGCGGTCATACCCCAACTAGATAATACGCATCAGGAGACAAGCCATATCAACAAGAAAAATATGGCAATAGGCTAAGATTTTATTTTTAAGGTTCTTAAAAACCCTCAGTTATCTCTGTGCATGTTAGAGACGCTGCTTTGTCATACTTTGTTAAAGTTTCTCTAAACAGGCTTTAGCATGTTGCTCAACTCGATTAAAAGGAATCGGTTTTTGGTAAACTTTTATACCTTCCGG
The DNA here is from genome assembly GCA_023136715.1 of Gammaproteobacteria bacterium. Classification (GTDB taxonomy): domain Bacteria; phylum Pseudomonadota; class Gammaproteobacteria; order SZUA-229; family SZUA-229; genus LH-M37. The sequence goes on from JAGLQT010000021.1 coordinate 12,077, forward strand.
CACACCACCTTTCTCCTTAACATCTTCTTTAGATAAAGCCGAAACCACAATAATTTCAGTATTCTTTAAATCAGCCTGCTTGTGCAACATATCAAGCATGTAAAAACCATCCATATTCGGCATTTGTAAATCCGTAACGATCATATCCGGTTGCCAGGCACCTATTTTCAACAATCCTTCATAACTATCACTGGCAGTTTGCAGTTCAACGGGTAATGTCCACCCCTCTATATTAAAGCGATACAGAGTCAATAAATCTGGCTCATCTTCGATCACCAGTAATTTCAATTTACGCCGGTCCTTATCCTCGCCACCCAGCAATTTATTCTGTAACGCATCAATATCTGATACATTGAAGCGCCGATGACCACCGGGAGTTTTCCAGGCGGACAATACACCCGCTTCAGCCCATAACTGAATAGTCCGCGTAGTCACCGCCAGACGCTGAGCAGCTTCCTTGGTTGTGCAACTTTTCCCTTTTATTTCAAAAGATTTCACCATATAAACACCTAAAGAATAATTCTGATTTTTCTGTAATTTCGTCTAATTCACACATAAAGGCTATCGGCTTAAAACTGTCAAGCGTCAGTTTAGAATCTGAAAATTGAAAAGCACTCTATGCAAGTCCAAACGTATGAAATAATTCTATGGCATATCTATCTGGCTCCAGGAGCAGCTCACTACTGAACCAGCACAAATTGAATGATGTTTTGAAATATCAAAAAAATACTACGATTTAACTACATTGGAACAACTAAAAGCCTACGTGAAATCGTAAGCCTATACATCTATAAGATGCATCTTAAAAGATTACCGATCACATTCCTGCGATCTGCCCTTCGGGTTCGTTACGCTCATGAAAAATCGTTCCTGACGATTTTATACTTCGGGCTCCTGCCCTTCGCCCTACGGGCCATGCTTCGCATGTTCAAAATCGCTCCCGGCGATTTTGTCGAACCGATTGACGAACCAATCAATCTAAAACAACGAGCATAAAAAAAGCCCAACCAAAAACTGGTGGGGCTTTTTTTATGTATGGCGCGCCTGGAAGGATT
>JAGLQT010000210.1 GCA_023136715.1 Gammaproteobacteria bacterium
TTTCCAAAACAGTCAAGCACTACGCATGGACAAATATTTAAAACCAGACCAGAGTTACACGCCTTTAACTGCGTCCAGTTCTAACTCACGCCCCCTCTCTTCCTGCTGCAAATCCCAAAGACGTTTATACAGCCCCTGTGTAGCCAGTAGTTGCTGATGCGTGCCCTGCTCTGCCAGCTTGCCATTTTCGAGCACCAGAATTTTATCCGCATCGACAATGGTTGAAAGCCGGTGCGCTATGACTAACGTAGTATGACGCTCTGCCACTGATTTTAATGATTTCAGTATTTGTTGTTCTGAATGAGAATCGAGAGAAGAAGTCGCTTCATCAAAGACAAGAATTTTTGGATTTTTTAGAACTGTGCGGGCTATCGCCAGGCGCTGTTTTTCACCACCCGATAATTTCAAACCACGTTCACCGACTATAGTTTCATATTGCTCAGGCAGGCTTTGGATAAATTCATGCAGGTTTGCCATCTCCGCTGCCTGCCTGATCTCTTCATCTGTCGCACCTAATTTGGCGTAACGAATATTGTGCTCGATACTTTCGTTAAACAGCACCGTATCCTGCGGAACTATTCCTATATTTTTTCGCAAACTTTCCTGTGTCACTGAATTAATTTTCTGGCCATCGATAACAATATCGCCCGCATCAGTCTCATAGAAACGAAACAGCAATCTGGCTAGCGTTGATTTACCCGCACCCGATGGGCCAACAATGGCTACTTTCTGGCCTGGCAGGATATCGAAAGAAATATCATCAAGGATTTTTCTATCCGGCGTATAGGAAAAAGAAATATTCTGGAATTGAATATAAGCCTTATCAATAGTTAAATCCTTTGCTTCTTTGCTATCACCAATTTCTGCTTTGGTATCCAGCAGTTTTTGCATTGAATCCATATCTGCCAGTGCGTATTTTAAGGCACGATAAATAATACCCAGAAAACTGAGCGGCATGAACAACTGCAACATCATGGCATTAACCAGCACCAGATCACCCAGCGTCATGACGCCTTCAACTACGCCCTGTGCCGCATAGATCATCATGAACGTAACACCGATGCCAATCACTGCTCCCTGTCCAAAATTTAATGCCGACATGGAGCCCTGACTTTTTATTGCTGCATCTTCCCAGCTGGCTAGCGTGCTATCGTAACGTCCAAGCTCGTAAGCTTCATTATTAAAATACTTGACGGTTTCGTAATTCAGCATGCCATCAACAGCTAAACTATTCGACTGTGATTCCAGCGTGTTCATCTCATGGCGAAAATGCATACGCCAGTTAGTTACCGCCAAAGTAAATACAATATAAATGGCCACCGTTACGAAGGTAATGATTGCAAACTTGGCTTCATATTTTCCCAGCAAGATGATGGCAACAAAGGTGAACTCTGCGGCAGTTGGAATAATATTAAAAACAAGGTAATTCAGGATAGAACTAAGGCTATTAGTACCACGCTCCAGATCACGGGTAATACCACCGGTTTTCCTGTCCAGGTGAAATCTCAGCGAGAGCGAATACAGATGTTTGAGCACACGATGTGAAATCATGCGCATTGAGTGATAGCGAACACGCGCAAAAATCGCATCCCTTAACTCATTAAACAGGCTGCTCATCAATCTCAGGCCACCATAGACCAGCAGCAAAACCAGTGGCAAAGCCATCATCTGACTATCTGCCTGCCCGATATCCAGCGCATCGACAATTTCTTTCAATACCAGAGGCATGCCCACTATCGCGACTTTAGATAAAACAAGGCAGCTCAGTGCCAGTATGACACGACCTTTGAAATCCCATATATAGGGAAGCAGTCGCCTGATATTGCTCCAATCTTTACGATTGCCATGGGGTTTTTCAGAAAAACGATAAAACATAAAG
>JAGLQT010000211.1 GCA_023136715.1 Gammaproteobacteria bacterium
CACATGAATTGATGTATAGACTACATCCGGTTGTGCTGGATACATTGGGATTAGAGTCGGCAATACAGTCGTGTATCCATTCATCTGGTCTCCCTCATGCCGGTGTGGATATCAACCTGGAGCTTGCAGGAGAAGTAGAGGCAATGGATCAGTTGGTGCAACTAACCGTATATCGAATTGTTCAGGAATCACTAACAAACATTGCCAAATATGCAAAGGCATCGGCTGTACAGATAAAAATGGAAAGAAAAAGAACATTTAATGAAAGCATTGGTTCTTCAGATTTACTCGAGCTGAAAATATCTGATAATGGCATTGGTTTTTCTGATGACCAGCAACAGAATAAGCACGGCATGGGTATTCTGGGTTTGCGTGAACGTGTACAGGCACTTGGTGGCGTTCTGAATATATCAAGCCCTGCTGGAACGGGTGTATCACTATTTGTTCGTATCAACTTAAAAATGGTAGAAGTTGACTCATAATGAACAATACAAAAATTTTACTGGTTGATGATCATGAAGTTGTTCGTGCAGGATTTAAGAGCCTGCTGGTGTCTAATGGGCATTATGATGTGATTGAGGCAGGTAGTGCAGAGATTGGCTACAAAGTTTATCTGGAACAGCAGCCTGATATTGTTGTCTGTGATATTAATATGCCTGGTATGGGTGGTATGGAACTGATTCGGCGCATTAAGGCACGAGATAGTGAGGCCAAAATTATAGTATTAAGTATGTACGATGATGCCAGCCATGTTGAAAATATGAAAAAACTGGAGGTTAATGGTTACGTCACCAAGCGTAGTGCACCGACAGAGCTATTAAAGGCCATTGATGCAGTATCTTTGCATCAGCTTTATCTCAGTGATGATCTGCAGGAGAAAAACTCCGAGGCAGGTGTCAGGCCGTCTGAGATTAATGCATTATCGAAGCGTGAGTTTGAAATTTTTGTTTTACTCGCACAGGGTGCTGCAGTTACTGAAGTTGCGAGTAATTTGAATATCAGCCCCAAGACAGCCAGTAACCATCGTGACAATATTATGCATAAGTTAGGTGTTAAAAACCTTGTTGAATTATCACGCTATGCCATACGTCATGGCGTTGTTACTGCTTAATAAGCCCTCCCCGCCGGATATGAAAACATATCCATACATAATCCTGTTTTTCAATTATTAGCTTTTTTTTCCAGGAATCTCTTCGATGGTCCGCTCTGGCTGCACGATGCACATTACAGGCAATGTAAAACCGCATTGTCAGGCTACAGTGTCGATAAATAGGAAGTCTCCCCATAGGATTGTTTATATCCAGACAATAGTATTTAGCCATGGTTATTAATTGAAGGGCGATCAAAATGGATGTGCAGCATAAAATTACTTCGTATGGTTTGAATGAGCATGATCAGGTCATATTGAAATCATTTTTGAAAGTTCTTAATTTAGACCCTTCCTCACCGTGGGTATATTCCGATGAGGAAAATGCTGAAGTTGTGCTTGTTGATTCAGAGCAGGAAGAAGGAAAAGAGTTTGTCTATGGGAGTCAGATTGGCATTCATAATGGAAAAGTGATGATTTCGGTTGGTGAAAATATGCCTGACTGCCAGTCGGCTCATAGCTTAGCAAGGCCGCTTAGTTGCGGTGGTTTGCGTAAGGTGTTTGATGAATTGACAGATGTAAATGGTGGCCTGGTTGGTAATAGTATTTATTACGGCGATGAGCATCTATGGCGATGAGCACCTGCTGATACATCGATAGTTGATATTAATAATAGGGCGTCAAAATGAATAAAAATACAGTTAACCCATTTCGTTGGAAATCGGATTTCAGTGTTGATATAGCAGAGCTGGATGATGACCATCAAATGCTTTTTGAATTACTTAATCACTTGCGTGCGACGATAGAGTGCGGTGAAGCCTCTGCGTTACCGTGGATTATCGATGATTTACTTCAATATTCAATATACCATTTTCGACACGAAGAAGACATGATGGAAGAATGTCATTATCCATTTATGGAAAATCATAAGCTGGTACACCGTATGCTGGAAAACCGGCTTCATGATTTTGTAAAAAATCCAGAATACAAGGAAAACCTGGAAGCAGCGACATGGCTTATGGGCTTTTTTGCAGAGTGGTTAAAAGATCATATAGCTGGAATGGATAAAAATTATTCTGAATGCATACAGGATCATGAGGAGGGAGTTAATTGTGCAAATTAATAATCAGCCATCACGACTACTTGTGGTTGATGATGAAAAAGATATTTGTGAATTTATCAGCTTTGTAGCCAGCAATGCGGGTTATGCAGTGACTTCTATTACTGATTCCCATGATTTTATTAAAGAGTACAGTGACGACGTAAGTATTATTGTCATGGATCTTACTATGCCGGGTATGGATGGTGTGGAACTGATCAGGCATCTCGCCAGCGTTGATTCAAAATCTGGGATTATACTCATGAGTGGTTTTGATATGAGTGTCCTGCATTCAGCCAGGGAGCTAGCCGATAGTCGTGGACTTAATGTGATAGGTGTTCTGGAAAAACCGATTTCGATTAGTAATCTTGAAGAGATGCTGGATAGAAGGAGTAAACCTCGAGAGGATTGTTCTTGTTCGAAGGCAAACTGTAATTCTGTAACTGCTGATGAATTGAGACAGGCAATTCAGAATAATGAGATTACAAATTATTATCAGCCAAAGGTTGATATACCATCGCACTTTTTAGTCGCAGTGGAAGCACTTGCAAGGTGGCATCATCCAGAAAAAGGCCTGATTATGCCTGATGATTTTATTGGTTTGGCAGAAGATACCGAATTGATAAGGAATCTAACTTCTTTAGTACTGGATAATGCACTAAGCGATTGTAGTGAATGGAAGTCTAAGGGGATTGTTGTTCAGGTGGCAGTGAATGTTTCTGCCAAAGCACTGACTGATTTAAACTTCCCAGATCAACTTCAGGAAAAGCTGATTCAGTACAAACTTGATCCTTCGCAGCTGATTATAGAAGTGACAGAAAGTGCGATTACTGATGATATTTCTCATGCGCTGGATATTTTGACCCGTATACGCATGAAGGGAATACATCTGTCAATTGATGATTTCGGCACAGGTTATTCATCCATTCAGATGTTACACCGCGGCCCGTTTGATGAACTCAAGGTGGATCGCTCTTTTGTTCGCCATATGGAAACGGATCAGGATGCACACACCATTGTTGAAATATCCATCGATTTTTCAAAAAAAATGAACATGAAAGTTGTCGCTGAAGGTATAGAAACTCAGGAGATGTGGGATTTAGTTGCAAAACTAGGCTGTGATGAGGCACAGGGTTTCTTTATTAGCCCAGCTATTCCCGCCACTGAAATTCCACACTGGCTTGTCGGCTGGAAACAAAAGCAGTTGAGGTTATGTTGTGCTTAATACCTTAGTTGGGTAAGCATGATAGTAATAAATGAAGATTAAAGGTAATAGTTAAGAGGGCTGGTCAATGAATCAAGAGCAAATGACAATCTATCAAAGTAACCTGGTGGTTTTTGATGAGGTTAAAGATGTACTTCATTCGGCGTGTCATGAAGAATGGAGCGGGGTTTTTTTAATTGTTAGTGATAATGGTGATGGCGCAGGTTTTTCACTTGATCATGGAAAAATTGTTGATGCTGGCTATAAGGCTATACGCGGGAATGAAGCGTTGCCAAGTATTAAAAATATCGAGCGGGCACGTTTTTTCTTTGAACAGGGGCAATCAGCTTTACCGTGTGCTTCGAATGCAGAACAGGATTTACCTGACACCGCCCAGATTCTTAACTTTCTCGGCATTAATGTCGTTGATAAAACTGCAGCTATAGCAGATAAACCGTCAAGTATCAGGAAAGTTATGGTTGTAGATGATAGTCGCATGGTGCGTGCTGTAGTCAAAAAAATATTGGCTAAGAATAACTATGAAGTTGTTGAGGCCGTCGATGGAGAGAGTGCTATTCCTGCAATAGAACAGGAGCGCCCTGACCTGGTGTTTCTCGATATTGTAATGCCTGGTATTGATGGTAATGAGGTTCTGAGAAGAGTACGTGCAACTGAATTTGGCAAACATCTTCCCGTTATTATCATGACATCTACGGATTCACTGGTTGAAGAAGGTGGAAACGAAAGTGGTCGATTGGCCAAGCCATTTAAACCGGATGATTTATTGCTGAAGCTAGACGAGAACTTTTTACAGAATGAGTCAAATGCAGCATGATATCAGGAAGGTATTGTATTTATTTTTCTGAAAACGGCTAAGTAATGATGATCAAATAGGCTGTACATATGATTAATATGAGACCGTTTTGATACCAATTTACTGGGTAAACAGGTCTGTTCATCAATAGCTCTTCCTCCCATTTAAAATCATTGATTAAAAGATAGCGATTACGGTTGTTGGATCAACCAGTTTTTTTTATAAATTGTTGCTTCTTTATTAATTTGAAGTCAGTTGTATAATTGACTCATGAAAAAACCTTCCTCGTCACTTTATACGCCTGAATCCGTCAGGCGTATTGATCAAATAGCGATACACGATTACGGTATTCCCGGATTTACCTTAATGCGTAGAGCCGGGAAAGCTGTTCTCGATGTTCTTCGTCAAAACTATCCACAGGCAAAAAAGATTCTGGTTCTATGTGGTGCTGGTAACAATGCTGGTGATGGTTATGTGATTGCACGCCTCGCTCAGCAGCAGGGCATGGATGTCCGAGTCGTGAGTTTGATTGATCCAGAAACACTTCAAGGTGATGCGCGTCAGGCTTATGAGCAATGGAACGAATCTGCTGCGCTTTCAGTTAATGATGTGGCATTGATTGAAGATGCTGATGTTGTTGTTGACGCTTTATTAGGAACGGGGTTAACACGTGAAGTTGACGGTTCCTGGCTGAACTGGATTGATGCTATTAATTATTCAGACAAAGCAGTTATATCTGTGGATGTGCCATCTGGTCTGGATGCACTGACAGGGTCAATTAAGGGTGCTGCCATATGCGCTGATATGACAGTTACTTTTATTGCTTTGAAAGTTGGTTTATTCACCGCCAGTGGCAAGGCATGTTGTGGTGAAGTGATTTTTAATTCGTTAGATGTGCCTGAATCTGTCTATGAAACCGAATTACCCGTCGCTGAATTATTGATTTCTCCTGAAAATTACACGCTACCCAAACGAAGGCACGATTCACATAAAGGTTTGTATGGCCATGTGCTGGTCATCGGTGGTAATGACGGCATGCCCGGTGCTGTGATACTTACAGCTAAGGCTGCTTTACGTAGCGGTGCTGCTATGGTCACTGTGGTGACACGCCTTGAGCATGTGGCTGCTGTTGCAGCGGTATGTCCTGAGGCAATGGTGTACGGTAGTGAGAATGGCGACCTGCCTGAATTGTGTGTAGAGAAAATATCCATTGCTGCAATAGGACCGGGTCTGGGACGAGATACCTGGGCTCATCGTTTATTGATGCAAACTGTTACATTAGGTCTCCCTATGGTTATGGATGCGGATGCTTTGAATCTTGTCGCTGAGAACAAGCTTCATATCGAAGTGCCTCATATCATTACTCCGCATCCCGGTGAGGCAGCACGATTGTTATCCAGAGAAAGCGCTTCAGAAATTCAGCTTGACCGTATTGCAGCCATCAAACAACTTCATGATTTGATGAAAGGCGTCGTCGTCTTAAAAGGCTCTGGGACAATGATTTATGATGGTGACCATTTGGCTATTTGTCCTTATGGAAATCCCGCCATGGCGGTGGCTGGTATGGGCGATGTTCTCACCGGTGTCATTGCGGCCTTTGTTGCCCAGGGGATGAATTTGAATCAAGCTGCGATTGCAGGTGTTAGTGTTCATGCTCTGGCGGGTGATTTAGCCGCCGACGGTGAGTCGCGGGGCGTGCTCGCTTCAGATGTGATTGATGCGATCAGGCAGGTGATGACGAATGAATGCTGAATTTGCATCAATGTCTGTATTTTTAGATTCGGAAATGAGTCAGGAGGCCTTTGCTGCTAAAATGGCTAAAAATTCAAACCTTGATCTGGTGATTTTTCTGCACGGTAATTTAGGGGCTGGCAAAACTACCTTTGCACGTGGTTTTTTGCGGGGATGTGGTTATCAGGGCCTGGTAAAGAGTCCGACTTACACCCTGGTGGAGCCCTACTCATTAGCGAATGGAAAAATGGCCTATCATTTTGATTTGTATAGGCTTTCTGATGGGGAAGAGTTGGAGTTTGCGGGAGTTCGTGATTATTTTGATGGTCGGTCAGTTTCATTGATTGAGTGGCCGGAAAAAGCTGAGGGTTATCTGCCTGAGCCTGATATTGTCTGTCAGCTTGAATATCAGGGCCAGGGACGACAGATCAATGTCGCCGCAATGACTGCAAAAGGGAATGAGCTCGTGTTACGTTTGCTTCCTCATTAATTACTGTAGGTACGTAACGTATCTATATAAAAATATTAGAAAAAAACTTGCAATAGTTTAAAAAATAGCCAAACTGTAGGTACATATTCTTTTGGGCACGATGATAGGGTTCCGTACAAATGGGAAAAGGTCGTCGAAAATTTCTACAGCAGTTGATGGGCGTGAGTGGCGCAGCGGGTTTATCCGGTGTGACAGGTCTGTCGCATGCCAGTGCGTCAAAAACACAAATTAGAGACATCCGGCTCTCTAAAAACGACGGCTATGTTCGTCTCGTTTTTGATTTAGATAGCTCGGTTCAACACTCTATTTTCTCATTGCATCAGCCAGAACGTATTGTTCTTGATCTGAAAAATTCCAGCATGCCTAACGGTATGATCGATATGATTCAGGC
>JAGLQT010000212.1 GCA_023136715.1 Gammaproteobacteria bacterium
CAGGTTTCACCTCGAAGCTTCCTGTTAGCACCATCAGGTAAAGCGGGGCATCGTTTAGTGCTCGATTTGCACGATTCAGAAAAAAAATCAGAGCAAACGACTTCAAAAAAACCACCTAAAAAAGAATTGCGTGATGTGATTATTGCGATTGATGCTGGTCATGGTGGTAGAGACCCGGGTGCAACGGGACGTAATGGAACCAAAGAAAAAACCGTAACGCTTCAGTTGGCTAAAAAGCTGGAAAAACTGATTAATGATCAGCGTGGTATGAAGGCAGTATTAACGCGCAAGGATGATCGTTACCTGAAACTTCGTCATCGTATTGAAAAAGCTAAAAAGAATAATGCAGATATGATGATTTCAATACATGCAGATTCTTTTCCTGATCCACGTGCTCGAGGTTCATCTATTTTTGCATTATCAGTTAATGGTGCAAGCTCTGAGATGGCACAGCAGTTGGCAGAAAATGAAAATGCCTCTGATGTCATGTTTGGTGATGTATCCTTAGCGGTTGATGACCCAATGGTTAATAAAGTATTGCTTGATCTTTCCTTTACTGGCGGTATTCAGTCCAGTCTTGATATTGGTAGTGAAATACTTAAACAGATAGGAACTGTAAATAGAGTACATAAAAAGACAGTTCAACAGGCTGGTTTTGCCGTGCTGAAAACACCTAACATCCCATCCATTTTATTAGAAACAGCTTTTATTTCTAATCCACGCGAAGAAAAGAATTTGCGTAGTTCAGCGCATCAGAAAAAAGTAGCCAAAGCCATTAGTCGTGGTGTGAATAGTTATTTTTTGAGAAAAGCGCCACCAGGAACCTGGCTTTCTGAAGCTATAACTGACTATAAAGTTAAACCGGGTGATAATCTGGGCGTTATTGCCAATAAATTTAATACCAGTGTTGATAATTTACGCGCACGTAATGCATTACAAACGAATAACCTGAGCGCAGGTCAGGTTCTTAAAATACCAGTGAGTTAATAATAGCTAGCAGTATTAGCAAAAATAAAAACTCACAACATCCTGCTTAATGGCCCTTAATAGGGCCATTTTTTTGTCAACAGATAAATGCCCTAGTTGGGTTTGATTGCTTCAAGGGTGAAATCAATTCCATTGATGTATGGATTATCACCTTTGATTGTAATGCTTTCTTCATTCTGTGATTGCAAACCTAGAATGCCTAGTTGAGCTGCTGAAATACGCACAAGATAATCACCTAGTGGAGCATTACTAAGAATGTAGAAACCGTCATAGGCTGTTTCTGTTGTGCTTATAACACGGTTATTCTGATCAACCAGTTCGACGGTAACGCGCCCAACACCATTTTCTCTACCATCCTTTGACAGGTAGACAGTGCCATCAATTTCTCCAGAGGTGAAGATGGGGAAATCTATCTGTATAGCATGTCCTGGTCTTGGTTCGATTTGCACACCTTCGAGTGCTGCCGTCCATAATGGATCGATAAGTGTCTCTGGAGCTATAACTACATTTGTTGGGTTGTGTGCAGGTATGCCAGTGACGAATAAAATACCTTCTTCATCTGAACGTTCTTTATTGAAACCGCCGTTTAATCGAACGCTAATGTCTTCAAGGGGTTCATCTCCTTCATCGAATATTCCGTCCTGATTTGCATCAAGGAAGAAGCGTGCTGAAACACTACCATGATTAGCGAGCGTGCGTGAATCCTGCTTCCAGCTTTTACGTCTTGGTTCGTAACCGAAACCGACTGAAAAACGAACATCAAGGTTAATTTCATTGTTAGTGTTGTAACGGGCACCAAAACTGAGGCTGTACTTGCCTAACAGTTTGTTAGCTGTGGCACTGTATTCCGTCACATCCTGTTGAAGAGAATGGTTGATGCCAAAGCTCAATCGGTAATCTTTGTATTGTCCAGGATCTAGTGTCAAAGCTAAATTAGTGAGCTCCGAATTAGGTTTAAGTGCATAGCCGATTGTGCTGCGTAATCTTACCTGATCGACATTGGTGCTGAGTTGAAAATTACCATTTGCAGTGGCCTGTTGGTCTGTCAACTGCTGATGGGTTAAATTGTTTGTCATGGCAAAACCATGAGCGCTCATCGACAGTTGGTTAGTGATTTCAAATAATTCACCACCGTTTTCATATTGGTTACGTTTAAAACCGAGTGTTATTGGGATGCGTGGTAGAAATGAAGGCGGTATCGCAGTATTAAAATCGAGCTTGCTACTACGTTTAACTGCTGATGCACTGGGTAGATATTCCTCACTAAAAAAATCACTCAGGTAGACATCATTAAAACCAATAGTGATTTCATTAATTCGCGTTTGCAAGTCGATCTCTACAGCGTTACCACTTTCTGAATCACTAACAATGGATGTTGATGCCAATAACGCATCCCAATATCCAGTTAACCCAGCTCTTAGATAATTATGTTGTACGACGTCAGTCGTATCTTGAAGAGGGATGCTGACAAGATTAAATGTGCTTGAAAGGTTTTTACTCCCACTTCCTCAATTGGATCTGTAAGGATGTTGCTGAGAATTTCGGCGATATTGTTGATGTCTGTTGGGATCCTGTCGAGATTGCTGGGTTTTAATTTATACGATATCAGTGGTGTCCGATTAATCAAACCCAAGCTCGAGCTTGAGTTTTGAGTTTTTGGTGGTTCTTCGGATATGTCTAAAGGTGAGCTCAATAAAGTTGCTGTTTTGTCTTTTAATCAATGAATGGATAACTACATTATTTTCATGGTTAATTTTATTCGACTTGAAATCTTGCAAGTAACTGTTATTAAAGCAATAAAAATAATAATGAAAGTTTTAAAGTCGGTTAGTCGTTCGGCTGTCAGATTTGCTTGATAAGTGGTGTGACGATGTTAACCATCAATGTCGCTATAAAAAAAGGGGGCGGAGTGGAAAAACGTCATTTTACTGGCTAACTTTTATTAATGTAAAAAATATTTTGTAAATATTATGTTGTTATTTCGACAAAGGATCTGTCACTTTTTTGTCAATTTAGGCTGTATTTTTGGTGTTAATTTTAATCGATTTTTATATTTGTTATGAGTGGCAACAAAATAATGATAAACGGTGATTTATTGTAGCCATATTTCTTTGCTCATCAACGACTTTACGGTGTTGTTGAAATGTCAACGGAAATGTCAGAAATTGACGAAAAATAAAACCCTGATTTTTTTTATATTTCCTTGGTTTTCACATACTTAGCGCCCATTTGTATATTGAATATAGTATAATTTACCACAATGGATCTGTAGAAATAATTAGTGCAAATAAGGGTGAAAAAAATAGGTGCTGATTATGGGGGGGGCAGTGAGGCCGAAATGAGTACAAATACACTAAATAAATTATAAAAAAATCAGGTCTGTATCGGCATGATCCAAGCGTCTGGTTTGTAGGGTTTTTTTGATATCTAAATGTTGTGAAAATTTTATCCAGAAATAATATTTGTTGTTTTTTGAAGTGCTTCAATATGCGCAGTCTTGATTTTCGTGCGCTATTTTTATCTTTCCTTTGTTTAAACTCCTCATCGGCTTTTTCAGCTGCTGGGGATATCATCAGCAATACTGCAACCATTGATTTTGTTTATCAGGGAATACCTCTTATACAGGAATCATCGCCTACGGGTAATACACTAACGGGTGTTGGAAATGGTATGCCAACCTCTTTCACAGAAGATCGTTTGATTAACTTCAGTGTTGTTTCTACAGATGCAGCGGCTATCAATGTTTCTTCGCTACAGTCGATAGCATTTCTTACCTTCACAGTCACCAACAGCGGTAATGCGGTTCAGGATTTTTTGTTAACAGCAGTTAATACCTCTCCTAGTCCTTTTGTGGCCAATGTCGACAGTTTTGATCCGGTCTCGCCACTTCAGGTTTTTGTTGAAGAAGGAAGTAATGCCGGTTATTTGCTCGCTGAAGATACTGCATTATTTATTGATGATTTGGTGGTAGGCGCAACGGCAACGGTTTATGTGGTAGCAACCATGCCTGTGACTATTGTTGGTGATGCGGCAGCGGTTGCACTGGTGGCTCAGGTTGCAGAGGGTGGTGCTGCTGGTCAGGGCGTTGTTATTACCAATGATAACAATGGTTTTATAAGTCCTGCGGGTGTTTACAGTAATGGTGGCGTGAGTGTTTTAGCGGGTACTTCAAATTCAATCGCTAATACGCCTGGGCTTGAAACTGTTTTTAATGATCCTGCGGCACTGAACCCTGAAGATGTAGATAGTAATGCTGTTCAGGATATTCGTGCCAATGGTCAGCATTCTGATACAGGAGTATTTCTGGTTCAGGCAGTGGCTGTTCCATTCTTGGCGCTAAATAAAACAGTAACTGTGATTGATACTTTAGGCGGTACTGACCCCCATGCAGGCGCAACGCTACGTTATCAAATTGATGTCGTCATTGGTGGTGTCATCAATATCAATAATCTAGTTATTACCGATGCGGTTCCTGCAAACACTACTTACGTAGCATCTAGTCTTTTGCTCAATGGCGCAGTGCAAACAGACACCGCTGATGCGCCTACCGATTATTCAGAATTTAACGGCAACGATATTGTTGTTGATTTAAGCCAGGGTGGGACTGTTTCAGTTGCGCCGGCCACGCCCAACCTAATTACTTTTGATGTCACGATTGACTGAGGAAAACGTTATGAAAAAAACAAAATCAAACTTTAAATTATTTTTCAGCATGATGGTTCTAACTTTATTGTTTTCAAGCAATGCTTTTTCCGCTAATGGAAAAATAGTGTTAACCAATAAAGTTTTAAAGCAGGTAATAAAAAAAGACAAGGATGGCAATGTTACTTACAGCTATATCGAGCCAAAAACAGCATTGCCGGGTGATGTGATGATGTACGTCATTAGTTTTGAAAATATTGGTAAAGATCCTGCCAAGGGAATAGTTATCAATGACCCTCTGCCTAACAACTCAAAATATCGTATGGGTTCCGCCGCAGGAAAAAACACAAAGATTACTTTTTCTATTGATGATGGCAATAACTTTGGTCATCCGGAGGATCTTGTTGTGAAAGATATAAACGGAAAAGAGTGGACTGCCAAGCCGGAAAGCTACACCCACATTCGATGGGTTTATAACAAGCCATTAGCGCCGGGTGAAAAAAGCGAAGTCTCTTTCAAGACGCAGATAAAAGACAACGAATAGATATGACAAACAAAAAGGGCTTCATGGGAACAGGCGTGAAGTTCATAACATGAGAATTTAGCTTATGCGAATGCAATGCAAACAATTTAACTCTCACCAATGGCTCGTTAACAACGAGCCTTTGGTCGTTTTTGGGAAGCATAAAAATCGGGATGCACCGGTGATTTACCACCGGCGTGATGGCCCGTTATTAGACACGGGCCCACCGGTGGGAACCGGGCCTCCGGAGTGTACAGGTCCTCCGCGAATACAGGGGAATCGGCTGGAAATGATTCTCCCGACAAATGAAACAAACGGAAAAATGCTGGTTTTGAAAAGGTTCAGGACTGGCAAAGAAAAGATAAACATTAATCTCAATAAGAGGAAAACGAAGATGAAAAACTTCAAACTAAAAAGGCTGTTAAGTCTCGCGTTCATAGGAGGCTTAATGGCCTTGAACGCACCAACGGCGTTTGCTGCTGCAGGCGTCAATATCGATAATATCGCTAGACTGCAATTTGATGTTGGCGGTGTTGCAACTTTCATAAGATCATCGCCTGCGGGTAGTACTGATGATACCGGTGCTGTCACACGCTTTATGGAAGACCGGGTGGTTAACTTCACCGTTACTGAAGTTACAGGAGCAACGGTTTCGGTTGTTGCTGGTGCAGCTTTGCAGTTGCAAACCTTTGACGTAACCAACCTTGGTAATGACACCCAGGACTTTTTGTTGGCAGCTATAGAACAGGCTAACGGTACGGCTGATCCATATTCTGCTTCAACTGATAGTTTTATACCAACGACACCCCAGGTGTTTGTCGATGACGGTGACAATATCTTCAATGCGGGAGATACTGCGCTATATATCAATGATTTGGCAGCTGGTTCGACTATTAGGGTTTATATCGTTTCGACCATACCGGCCGTTGCTGATGGCAGTGTTGCAGTGATGACGCTGGTCGCTCAGGTGGCTGAAAGCGCTAGTGGTGCATCTGAAGGTACTGCTGCTTCGGCGATTATGGCGGATGATAACTCCCACGTTAGCCCAGTTGGTGACTTTAGTAATGGTGCTCAAACTACTGTAGCCGTTGCTGCAGCAACCATTGCTGATGTTGTAACAACAATGCAGACCGTGTTCAACGATCCTGCAGGTGCAGCTGCTGTAGATGAGGACTCAACTGGAGCCGCTCAGGATGCTGTTACTAATGGTCAACACTCAGACACGGGTTCTTACACCGTGGGTGTGGCTCAGTTGACGGTGACCAAGACGGCCTCATTAATCTGGGATCCGGTTAATGATGCAGTGTCTCCAAAGTCAATTACTGGTGCGTACACGCAATACACCATTACGGTAGCTAATGATGCGGCAGCAACAGTCTCTGGCTTCCTGACCTCATTGAGTGATGTATTGCCTGCTTCCCTGGCGCTTGATAATGATTTTGTTACCAATGCAGGACCGGGCAATGCAACCTATGGTAATGGTCAGTCGTTTGAGGTCACTTATATCAATGGTACAAGAACGCTTCCCGCTCTTGGTACCTGTACCGCAGGTGGAAATGGTGATGGCTGTGATTCAGGCCTGGCTGCTGGTGATACGATCACTATTGATTACGCCACATTGATGCCGGCTGAAGGTGCATATGTTGCAGGTGAGCTCAAACCGAATGAATCGGTTGTGATCAAGTTCAACGCGATCATCCAGTAAGCACGGAAGCTGAGTTAGTACTTTGTTATATCTAATGCATAAGTGGTTGCGTACTTGCTTTGGTCGTAAGACCGAGGCAGGTGCGTTCGCCTGTGCGCTGATGAAACAGAGTTCAACTCAACACAAAAATGAGACTGGTTGTGTTGTGAGCGATAAGCAAAACAATACAGCCCGTCTTCCAGTGACTACGAAAACTCGTGGTTACTGGAAGGCGATGTTCTTAAGCCTAATGCTGATGCCAATATCTGTAATGGCGATAACACCACCTGGTACCAATATCAATAACACGGCTACAGCGGAATTTAATACTGGTGGTCCTGCATTAACAATAAACAGTAATACAGTAACGTTGGCAAGTACGATTATTAGTACGCCTTCAACGGTTACTTTTTATCAGTACGATTCAACAGGTGGTGGTACTGTTAATGAAGAAGTGCCAACAGAATACGCAACTAGTGGACCACCGGGTGCCGGTTTTGTGGTATCGCCCAATCCAACTATTCCGCTGCCGGCTGTGGGTACAGTTACGCTTGATCCGAATACACTAATATCAATGAATCCGGTTGATTTTTATCATGCGGGTGAACCTGTATTTATTCATCTACAAGATCTTGACCAAAACCTCGATCCAACTATTCAGGAAATGATTGTTGTTACTATTATTACATCTATTGGTGATCAGGAAGAATTGATTCTGACTGAGACCGATGTTGATACAGGTGTTTATATTGGCTTCATACAGTCAACATCGAGTGCAGTCAGTAATTATGATGGCTCCTTGTCAATTGATGCCGATACTCAAATTACCGTTAATTATGTTGATCAATACGATGGCTCTGATGCAAGCGCTGCTTCAACACTGGTTGAGCCCTATGGTCGCGTCTTCAATAGTGCTGACGGTTCAGTTATTGATGGTATTACGGTTACATTGCTCGATGGTACAGGTAACCCTGCAACGGTTTATGGTGATGATGGAATTAGTACTTATCCAAACGTAATTACTACCGGCGGTACGGTAACTGATGGTGGTGGCGCAGTTTATAACTTCGCAGCAGGAAGTTATCGCTTCCCGATGCTGGCACCGGGTGATTATCAAATTCGTCTGACCGTGCCAGCATCACTACGTGCGCCTTCACTTGAAACTATTACCAACTTACAGGTATTACCAACAGCGCCTTATTCTTTAGATGCAAAGGTGTCATTTGGCAATGTCTTCACTCTGCAGCCCGGGCCGTCATTGAATGTGGATATACCGGTAGACCCAAGAATTTCATATCTTGTATTGAACAAAACAGCATCACAGGCTCGTGCTTCAATTGGCGATTTTGTTCAATATACACTGACGTTGGAAAATATTGACCCTAATGTTGATTCTAATGATATAGATATTATCGACGTTCTGCCGAAAGGTTTCCGTTATCAAATATCATCAGTACGTGTTGATGGTGTTGTAGCGGCTGAACCAGTTATTGAATTTAATGGCCGTAACCTGACCTTTAATGTAGCAACATTGACAGCGGGTTCTACAGTTGAAATTAAATATGTTGCAGAGGTTGGAGCAGGTGCACCTAATGGTGACGCTGTTAATACAGCGGTTGCGGTTGATGGTTCAAATGTGACCTCGAATACGGCGCAGGTTGCGGTGGAAATATTTGAAGATTTAATCAAGAGCCACAGTTTTATCGTTGGTAAAGTCATTAATTCGGATTGCGGTGAAGACGATAGAAACCTACCTGGCTTCCCTGGCGCCAGAATCTACATGGAAGACGGAAGCTATGTGGTCACCGATAAAGAAGGTTTGTATCACTTTGAGGGTGTAACACCGGGTGTGCATGTGGTGCAACTGGACACGGAAACGATTCCGGATAACATGGAAATTGTTGCCTGTGAAGAAAATACACGTTTTGCTGGTACCGCTTACTCACAGTTCGTCGATGTTAAAGGCGGCACCATGTGGCGTGCTAATTTCTATGTTAAGCATAAAGACCCGATCAAAGACATTGCAAATATTTCTTTAGAAAGTGATCTTAATAATGAAGAAATTGAATACACGGTAAATCTTTCAAATGGACAAATTCCAGTCACCAATTATCGTTTGATGGTGGTGTTGCCGGAGAATGTTGTTTACATACCAGGCAGCAGTCATATAGGTACTAATGATGTTGAAGATCCAGCTATAACCGATAATATTCTTGTTTACAGATTGGGCGATTTAAGTAGCGACTGGTCCAGGAAGCTTAAGTTGCGCGGGCGACTAAGAGATAAGGCGGATGGCGAGCTGGTTACTTCTGCAATGTTTATTCTTAATACTGAAACGGAGAAGAATATTCGATCTCAGGCCGTAAAAAATAAACTAAACGTTAAACGTAAAAAAGTTGAAAACAGGGATATGGTGTTCCAGGCGCACTTTAAGCGCATGGGTACAGAACTGACAGAAAGAAGCAAAAAAGCCATACGTTTGATCATCAAGAAATTTAAAGGAGCAGAAGTAAAATTGAATCACGTTATTGGTCACACTGATGGAGACAGAGTGGCCAATCGTAGCTCATGGTTGTTTAGTTCTAACGATACTTTGTCTATGGGGCGTGCACGCGCTGTGAGTAACTTCCTGGTTCGTGACCTGGGTGTAAATGCCGATACGGTCAAACTGGAAGGACGTGGTCGAACAGAACCGATTGCAACAAATGCAACGGTCGAAGGCCGCGCGAAAAATAGACGTGCTGAACTTTATATCACGACAAGAGAGATTATCGACCCTGGCAGTGTTGAATTGACTCAGGATAAAAGTGAAGTGGCCAGTGCCGAGTTAACAGGTCAGCCGATTTATGACCTCGACAAAAAATATAATCCTGTACCAGAAATGGACCAGTCAACGATTAAAGATTTTGATGAGTACTGGATTAAAACGGCTGAACCGGGTACTGAGTGGTTGATGCCAGCAACAGATAGTTCACCTGCGATACCAGCAGTTAATTTGGCGGTTAAATATAACCCTGCTGATAAGTACGAACTGTTACAAGATGGCGAACCAGTTAACCCATTATTTAACTTCGGCACCATTAAAAACAAAGCTTCAACGGTAGCAAGAGTTTACTGGCAGGGTGTACATCTTAAAGAGGGTGAGAATAAATTTGAATTTGTTGTTAAGGATAAGGACGGTGTCGAAAAGCAGCGTTTAACGCGTATTGTGACAGATTCGGGGTACCCTGTTCGTGCTGAACTGGCTGAAGAATATTCAAGGCTCGTTGCTGATGGAACATACTCTCCAGTTATAGCCCTACGTTTTTATGATAAGGATGATTACATAGTTAAACCCGGTTCGCTTATTAAGTATGAAGTTAATGCACCTTATATTACTAAGCAGGAAGTTGAAGCATTAGATGATAATCGTCTGCAGGGGCTTGATCGTAAGATGCCAGAAGTTAGTGTAGGTGCTGATGGTGTTGCATTAATTGAGCTTGAGCCTACTACCGAGTCTGGCAAAATAATCATTAATTTACCCTTCTCGACAAATAAAGATTTCAAGATAGAGTCCTGGTTACAGCCTGATTTACGCGACTGGATTCTGGTTGGTCTGGCAGAGGGTACAGTTGGATATAACAAGCTAAGTGGAAACATGCAGGGCTTAACTGAAGCCGATCAGGAAGATGCTACTTACAGTGATGGGCGTGTTGCTTTCTTTGCTAAAGGCAAGGTGAAAGGTAGCTGGTTACTGACTACGTCTTATGATTCTAAGAAAGGTGAGTACGAGAATGATAATCGCGTTAATCAATTAATTGATCCAGATACTTATTACACTATTTATGGTGATGGTACTAACCAGCGCTACGATGCTTCCAGTTCAGAAAAATTATATTTGAAAGTGGAACGCGAGCAGTTCTATGCATTGTATGGTGATTTTGATTCAGGTATGAACGTGACTGAATTATCAAACTTCAGTCGTCGCATGACCGGTGTTAAGTCAGAGATGGATGCAGGTGCATTTAGCTATACCGCCTTCGCTGCTGAGAATAAGTATAACTTTATCAAAGATGAAATCCAGGGTGACGGCACCTCCGGTTTATACGGTTTCACTAATCAGGATCTTATAATCAATAGTGAAAAAATCATCATTGAAATCAGGGATCGTTTCCGCAGCGAAGTGATTATTGATTCAAAAACATTGATTCGTCATATCGACTACAACATTGATTATCAGGAAGGCACGATTTATTTCCGTGAGCCAATACTGAGTCGAGATGGAAACTTTAATCCGATTTATATTGTTGCTGATTATGAAGTTGAATCTCCTGTTAAAGGAGATGTGACTGCTGGTGCTCGGGCAGCCGTGAAATTGATGGATGATGCTCTGGAAGTGGGTGCAACAGTAGTGCATGACGGAAGTTATGCAGCAGAGTCTGATCTGGTTGGCGTAGATGCAAAACTTGAAATTAGTGATAAGACCAAGCTGAAATTTGAAGCGGCGAGCACTGATGGTGATAATGCCGGTGTTGCTGTTTCCGGTAATGCCATGCTGGCAGAAATTGAGCACAAAGGTGAAAATCTTCAAGGTCGCGTTTATGCCAAGCAACAGGATGCTGATTTCGGATTGGGTCAGCAGTCAGCTACGCAAACAGGTACCCGCAAACTGGGTGCTGAAGGTCGTTACAAGCTAACAGAAAAAACATCAGTAGATGCGCTGGCGTATCGTGAAGAGAATCTGAACACTCAGGCTGAACGAAATGTAACCGAGGCCAATGTTACATATAACGATAAGGCTTATACCTTGTCAGCCGGTGCGCGTCTGGCACGGGATACCGATAGCACAGGCCAGGCCCAGGATTCTGATTTGTTGTTACTGGGCGCGACTACAAGATTGTTTGATAACAAGTTGAGTCTACGTGCAAATAGTGAAACCGCACTGGCTTCCGCAAACGATAGCAGCGATTATCCTTCACGGTATATTGTTGGTGCTGACTACGCCTTAACTTCAACCATTGAATTGTTTGCAGAAAATGAATGGACCATGGGTGATGCGCAAGATACTGAAATGACTAGCATGGGTCTACGAGCAGCGCCGTGGAAAGGTGCGAATTTACAGTCTTCTGTAACTCAAGATTCACAGGAAAATGGCGAGCGCACATTTGCCAGCATGGGCTTAACGCAGGGCTTTGATATTTCAGAACACTGGTCTGCAGATCTTGCTTTAGATAAATCCAAAACCATTCGTGAACCGGGTGCCGTACCACTTAATAATAATGTGCCGATTGCACAGGGCACCGCTAATGATGACTTTACAGCAGTGTCTACAGGTTTAACTTATAAAGCGGATACTTACACAGTAGTAACAAGGCTGGAAACACGAAATGCTGAAACAGCAAATAAAGTTGGAGCCATCATCAATTGGGAGCGTAAATTAATTGATGGTGTGGCTTATGCACTGGGTACTCAATTATTTGATACTGACCGTGCAGACGGTTCATCTTCAATCGATGCTGATATTCGTTTATCGCTTGGTTATCGTCCAAACAGTTCCAACTGGATTACCCTGGATCGTCTGGAATATAAACTGGATGAAGAAGAGAGTGCTCTGGGAAGCACAACACGTCAACGTAAGTTGGTTAATAATTTTGTGACTAACTACAAGCCTGATCATGAAAACCAGTTAGCCATTAACTATGGTGTGAAATATGTCATTGATAGTTTTGATGGTGACGAATACAACGGTATGACTCATCTGCTGGGAACGGAGTATCGTCATGACTTCACCAAAGTCATTGACTTTGGTTTACATGCGCACACCTTATATAGTGCGAACTCGAACAACTACCTGTATTCAAGCGGCCTGTCGGTTGGTTTCCAGCTGGCCAGAAATATCTGGCTGAGTCTCGGCTACAATCTTGATGGTTTTGATGATCGAGACTTCTCATCGGCCGGTTATACTGCCCAGGGTCCCTATCTCCAGTTCCGCATGAAGTTTGACCAGAATACTGGTGGCGAAATTATGAACTGGTTGAACTAGCTTAAGGCCGTTCTGTCAGTATCTGGTAATGCGGCTTCTAGAGCCTTAATATAGTCCGTTCTTATACCTTATATATAGTGTCAAATAAATGAATCGCAGAATTCAGGCCATGCCTACCCAATTGGTCAACCAGATTGCCGCCGGTGAAGTGGTCGAACGCCCGGCCTCAGTGGTCAAAGAATTGCTGGAAAATAGCCTGGATGCACAGGCCACCAGAATAGAAATTGATGTCGAGCAGGGCGGTGTTAAATCTATACGCATTCGTGACAATGGTCACGGCATTCATAAAGACGATCTCACACTTTCCCTGTCACCTCATGCCACCAGTAAAATTCATAGCATTGAAGAACTGGAAAATGTGAGCAGCCTGGGTTTTCGAGGTGAAGCTCTGCCCAGTATTGCTTCGGTCAGTCACCTGAGTTTGAAATCAAAATGGCAGGATGCCACCGAAGCCTGGCAGGTTCAATCTAGCAACAGTAATGATTTTGATATCAATCCTGTGGCGCTGAATGAAGGCACCACCATCGAAGTTAAAGACCTGTTCTTTAACGTGCCGGCGCGTCGTAAGTTTCTACGAACAGAGAAAACCGAGTTCAACCATCTTGATGATGTAATTAAAAAAATCGCCCTCAGTCGATTTGATGTGGATATTACGCTACGTCATAATCAACGGCCAATCAGGCAGTTACGCGCCGCCAGAGACCGTCTACAGCAGGAAAAACGTATTGCTGAGGTCTTTGGCCCAGCCTTTATTGAACAGGCTTTACACATGGATTTTTCCATTGATGGCTTTCGTTTGTGGGGCTGGGTAGGCTTGCCAACTTTCTCACGCAGCCAGGCTGACATGCAGTATTTTTATGTCAATGGCCGTATCGTTCGGGATAAGGTTGTCAGCCATGCGATTCGTCAGGCCTATCAGGATGTTCTGTTTCATGGCCGTCATCCTGCCTATGTTTTATTCTTTGAAATTGAACCTTCTGCAGTTGATGTGAACGCGCACCCTGGTAAACATGAAGTCCGATTCCGGCAAAGTCGTTCGGTGCATGACTTCCTGTTTCGAGCCATCCACAAGTCTCTGGCTGACACGCGCCCAGCAGACGACGGTGCGCATAATATTAGTAACTTTAATAACCTGGAAGGTTCGGATAATGCACAGGCAATGCCATCATATCAGGGCAGGTATGGCTCAAATCAGCCGGGTGTTATTCGTTCACAGAGTGCATTGTCACTGGCGGTGGCGGAGCAATCACGCGCTTATCAATCATTGATTTCGGATACAGCCGTTCCAAATGAACAAGATGAAACTGAATTTCCACCACTCGGTTACGCTAGGGCACAAATACACGGTGTTTACGTGCTGGCTGAAAATAAAGAAGGTATGGTACTGGTTGATATGCACGCGGCACATGAACGTATTACCTACGAACGATTGAAGCAGGCACGCGCCGATACAGGTATTGCTGCGCAACCGTTGCTGGTGCCGGTTTCGATGGCGGTTAGCGAAAAAGAAGCCAGCAGTGCAGAAGAACATAGTGATATTTTTTCTGGTCTTGGTTTTGAACTGGATCGCACCGCCCCTGAAGCGCTGCGTATCAGGCAACTTCCAGTGATGCTGGCAAATGCCGATGCCGAACAGCTGGTGCGAGATGTGTTATCCGATTTAATTCGACACGGCAGCAGTACCCGCATCAAAGAAGCCATGAATGAAGTTCTGGGCACTATGGCCTGCCATGGCTCAATTCGCGCCAACCGAAAGTTAACCATCCCCGAAATGAATACTTTACTGCGTGATATGGAAGCAACTGAGCGCAGTGGCCAGTGTAATCATGGACGCCCCACCTGGATGCAGCTCACTATGGCAGAGCTGGACAAACTCTTTATGAGGGGGCAGTAATGGAGGAACTTATAATTCAGGCGGGTGATCGTGAGGATGCCCCTTTTGCCGTGTTCATCATGGGCCCTACTGCCACGGGCAAAACTGACTTAGCCATCGCCTGTGCAGAACAATTCGATATGGATATTATTAGTGTCGATTCCGCCCTGGTCTATCGCGATATGGACATTGGTACTGCCAAGCCCGATGTGGCAACTTTACTACGTGTCCCGCACAAGCTGGTCGATATCATCGATCCAGCTGAATCTTATTCAGCCGGTCGCTTCCGTGAAGAAGCACTACTGGAAATGGAGAGCAGCACAGCGGCGGGAAAAGTGCCTTGTCTGGCCGGTGGTACCATGCTGTATTTCAATACCCTGCAAAAAGGTATCGCCAATCTGCCCGATACTAATCCTGAAATTCGCCAGCGATTACTCGATGAAGCAGAGCAAAAAGGCATCGAGAGCATGCATGCTCGACTGGCTGAGGTCGATCCTGAATCCGCTCAGCGATTACACCCGAATGATCCACAGAGAGTCCTAAGGGCGCTGGAAGTGTTTGAAATATCAGGAAAAACTCTAACGGCACATTGGGCTGAGCAAAGTAAACATGTATTGCCTTATCATGTTATTAAGCTCGCCTTAGTGCCGCCAGACCGGATTGAATTGCGTAAGCGTATAGAGCAGCGTTTTGATGCCATGCTGGTAGGTGGGCTGATTGATGAAGTCAGGTCATTCTACCAACGTGGCGATTTATCCCTGGAAATGCCCTCCATGAGAGCGGTTGGTTACCGTCAGGTGTGGATGTACTTAACCGGGCAATATGATTACGACACCATGCGTGAAAAAGCCATTACCGCCACCGCGCAACTGGCGAAAAGGCAAATGACCTGGCTACGTAGTGAAGAAGATTGTAATTTTATTAACCCAGAAACACTAAATGTTGGGAAAGTACTGAAAAATCTCAAATTTTTACTATGATTGGGTGAGGAAAACATCAGTCCACGACGTCACGAGCGTTTTGGCTTATAGAAAATTGATGATGTAGCCGATAATAAATAATAATAAATAGTAAATAACGGGAGTAGAAAAATGTCAAAAGGGCACCACTTACAAGACCCTTATCTAAATGCATTACGCAAAGAAAGAGTACCAGTAGCCATATATCTGGTCAGCGGCATTAAGCTACAAGGACAAATAGAATCTTTTGATCAGTTTTCGGTGTTACTGAAGAATACAGTGACGCAGATGGTCTACAAACATGCGATTTCTACCGTTGTACCAACGCGACAGGTTAAATGGAGTGACGATTCCGAAAACGATCACGGAAATAACGGTAACTGATATACTTAACAACATTAGAATTATTGCAACGGTCGCCGAAGGCGGCCGTTGTTGTGTTTGGTGTTTTTATTTATTTGTTAAGTCATTGTTAATTATGAGATATTTTTTGTTTTCAGGGGTGTTGATAGACCATGTTTGATCGTGCCGATATAGGTGATCGCGCTATTCTGGTTCACATGGATGTTCAGGATGAGATGTACCGGGAAGACCTGAGTGAATTTAAAGATCTGGTAACCTCAGCGGGTGCTGAGATTGTTGATATTGTCACCACCAGGCGTAACAGGCCCGAAGTCAAATATTTTGTCGGAAGTGGCAAAGCCAAAGAAATCGCCGAGCTGGTCAAACAGAACGAAGTTGAAGTGGTGTTATTTAATCACGCGCTAACCCCCTCTCAGGAAAGAAACCTGGAAAGTATATTTGAATGTAGGGTGCTGGATCGAACCGGCCTGATTCTCGATATTTTTGCCCAGCGCGCCCGCTCATTTGAGGGCAAGCTACAGGTCGAACTCGCCCAGCTCAAACACATGATGACCCGACTAATCCGCGGCTGGACGCATCTGGAGCGTCAAAAGGGTGGTATTGGTTTGAGGGGGCCGGGTGAAACCCAGCTGGAGACAGACCGTCGCTTATTGAATCAACGCGTTAAACAAATTAACAAACGTCTGGAAAAAGTACGCAAACAGCGTGAA
>JAGLQT010000213.1 GCA_023136715.1 Gammaproteobacteria bacterium
TTGCGTTAGGATTTTTAAAGTACTTGAAGTACTCTGAATCCGGCTCTAACAAAATCACATCACTGCTACTTGAGAAGTTACCTTTATAGGCATTAAGACTTCGGTAGAACTTGTAGAACTCACGATTTTTACCAAAAGATTTTGCATAAATTTCAGTTGCTTTAGCATCACCAGTACCACGAATAACTTCTGAATCACGGTAGGCATCAGCCAGCGTCACTGTACTTTGACGGTCGGCATCGGCACGAATACGTTCTGAAGCTTCAGAACCCTGTGAACGAAAATCTCGTGCTACCAGTTCACGACCTGTGCGCATACGATCGTAAACCGAGTTACTCACTTCCGAAGGTAGTTCGATTTTTTTGATGCGCACGTCAATGACTTCGATACCAAGAGTTTCGGCTTTCTTGCCGGCTTCACCGACCATCAGCTTCATGATTTCAGTACGGTCACCAGCGATTACTTCCTGAATGGTACGCTTACCAAATTCAGCACGCAGGCCACTGTTAACAACCTGGTACAACAATTCGCCAGCATTGGCTTCAATACCACTGGTTGCCTTGAAATAAGTTTTTACATCATGGATGCGCCACTTAACGTAGGAATCAACGATCAGGAACTTCTGCTCAATAGTCGGAAAGCTTTTTGGTGCTGCATCAATGGTCAGGATTCGATCATCAAACTTCTTAACCTCGTTAAAAGGATAAGGCAGTTTAAAATGTAGGCCTGGCTCATAATCTGCGCCAATAATCTCACCAAATTTAAACAGGATCGCTTTTTCTCTTTCGGTTACAACGAACACGCTCATCCAGACAAGCAACAGAACCGGCGGTACTAAAAATTTCAATATATTAGTCATTTATCTGACCTCTCTTGAACGCGGGTTGGTTTGCGTTTGCAGATTATTACGTTGTCGTTGAATTTCTCTCAGCAGTTCACGTTGCTGAGTCTCTGTCATCGCAGATAAGGCTGCTTTGTCATCATCGCCACGTGACATCAACTTGTCCAAAGGCAGGTATAAAAGGTTATTGCCGCCTTTGACATCAACCATGACCTTGGAACTCTTGTTCAACACTGACTCCATCATGTCCAGGTACAGACGATCACGGGTAATCTGTGGTGCCTTGTTGTACTCTTTCAGTAATTTAGTGAAACGTTCGGCCTCACCTTCTGCTTTAGCAATGACTTCTTTTTCGTAAGCATCGGCTTCTTCAAGAACACGTGCTGCTGCACCACGAGCTTTCGGTAATATTTCATTACGGTAAGCTTCGGCTTCATTGATGGAACGCTGTTTATCTTCACGTGCCTGAATAACATCCTGGAAAGCTTGCTTAACAGGACCCGGTGGGCTCACTTCCTGAATATTAACTTCGACGATGGCAATACCCGTGCCGTACTGGTCAACAATATCCTGCACGGTATTTTGAATCCTGAATGCTATTTCATTACGACCTTCGGTAATGATGAAATCCATCTTGCTTTGACCTACAGAAAGCCTGATCGCAGACTCAATCGCATGATTGAGCGAAATTTCAGGATTTCTTACATTAAATAGATACTTTTCAGCATTACTGATTCGGTACTGCAAACTACCTTGCAGGTCGATGATGTTTTCATCCTGGGTCAACACGATTGCTTTGTAAGGAACCTGGCGACGTTCTGCCACATTCACTTTTTCAACCGATTCAATCATAGGGAAACGCCAGTGCAATCCTTTCTCGGTAGTTTCAACGTGAGCACCAAAACGTAGAACGACACCGCGCTCGGCTTCCTCTACTTTATAGAAACCAGTCGCTGCGCCAAGCACAATAATCACGGCAATGATCAGGCCAATACCGATTCCGGCACCTGATCCTGAGCCGGGTGACTTGGAGCCACCGCCTTTACCGCCAAACAGACCACTAAATTTTTTCTGCAGATTAGCAAGAATCTCATCGAGATCCGGTGGTCCCTGATCGTTGCCGCGATTACCGCCGCCCCAGGGATCTTTATTGCCGTTACCGCCAGGTTCATTCCAGGCCATGCGTTACTCCTAATTAATTCTTAAATTCTAAAAGGCTTTATCTTGCTTAAAAAATATTTGCCAAAACAGACAGCATTTTAGGGGGCTTAGTGTCCCCCCGCAAGCAAAGTTGGGATTTATGTATAACTTATGAACAGGTTTTCAGCAAAAGAAGATCTTCGGCCAGCTCTTCACGTTGAACCAGCTGCTGATAATCTCGCTTTGAAATGCGCACATTCAGATGACAACAGCCCTCTTCATCTACGCTCTCGGATTCGACCACACCCAGGTCAAATAGTTTGGCGCGAATTTTAGCCTGAGCAGGTTTTAAGCAAATTTCACCGGACAGAACTTCTTCGCGAAAGTAATTGACCAGTGTTTCTATAAGTAAATCAATACCTTCGCCGGATACGGCGGATAACCAGACGCGCTTGACCGAGCCATCGCTATGACAATCAATGCGTGGTTCGGTGCCAGTTTGGTCAATCTTGTTCATCACCTGGATTAAATAAACATTATCAGCACCAATCTGACTCAGTACCGATTCGACCTCATCAATGTTGCCTTCGCGATTTTCATCGGACGAATCAATCACGTGCAGCAATAACTGCGCTTCGGTGGTTTCCTGCAAGGTGGAGCGAAAGGCATTGACCAGATCGTGCGGCAGATGCCGGATGAAACCCACGGTATCGGCCAGAATCACTTTTATATCACCGGCAAATTCGACTCTGCGCAGGGTTGGGTCGAGTGTAGCGAACAGCTGATCCTGGACATAAACGTTGTCATCGGCCAGTCGATTGAAAAGCGTGGATTTGCCGGCATTGGTATAAC
>JAGLQT010000214.1 GCA_023136715.1 Gammaproteobacteria bacterium
ATTGACCGGTATTAATTTACGCTCACCCATAATTTAACTTCTTGCTATCGCATGGTTTTAATTATGATGAATAGTATTCTAAAACCAAGAGTTTGGAAATTGATACATATCAAAATACACCTGCACCAAGTCAACTACAGTGTAATTCATTACTTTTTCATGACATTTTTCATTAATGTGAGCAGTTTCTGTGTGATAACGTGCTACTCGTAGTAAGGAAATTAGATAATTTACCTGAGGTAAGATGCGTCCTACCCTATTTTGTGACTCATAACATCAAATGACAGCATTAACAGACAAGCATTCACTCATTGACCCCTTTCAAAGAAAGATTGAGTATCTACGCCTGTCTGTCACAGATAAATGCAATATGCGCTGTTTCTACTGCATGCCCAAGGGCTTCAAGGGTTTTGAACAACCCGGACACTGGCTGACTTTTGATGAAATCGAACGCGTTATTGGCGCCTTTGCCGAACTCGGTGTCTCACGAATCAGGGTAACGGGCGGTGAACCACTGGTTCGTAAAAATCTTGACGAGCTAGTACATCGTATTCATCAACTACCCGGTGTAGACGATCTCTCATTGAGCACCAATGCAACACTGCTTTCACAGCATGCTCATGCATTATATGAAGCAGGTGTCTCTCGCCTCAACATCAGCCTGGATTCACTCAAACCTGAACGATTTAAAGAAATTACCGGTAGTGAGCTACAACCGGTACTGGACGGCCTGATGGCTGCAAAATCAGAAGGCTTTAGTCCCATAAAAATTAATATGCTGGCAATGAAAGGCATCAATGATGATGAATTTGAAGACGTGGTTGAATATTGCATTGAGCATGACTTCACCCTGCGTTTTATAGAGACCATGCCCGTTGGTGATACAGGCATTCAAGCCAGCGATCATTATCTTGATCTGGCTGTGGTTAAAGACCGTCTGGCTCAACGTTTCGATTTAATTCCCGGCGTTATGCCCGGTGGTGGCCCGGCTCGCTACGTTCAGGTAAAAGGCACTGATTTACGTATTGGATTTATTACCCCCATTTCACAGCACTTTTGTGAAACCTGTAACCGTGTTCGTTTATCCGTTGATGGCACCCTGTATCTTTGTCTGGGGCAGGAACATAAATACGAATTACGTCCACTGCTAAGACAGGGCGTTAGCGATGACGGACTCAAAAATGCCATC
Source organism: Gammaproteobacteria bacterium (assembly GCA_023136715.1). GTDB lineage: Bacteria > Pseudomonadota > Gammaproteobacteria > SZUA-229 > SZUA-229 > LH-M37. The sequence continues at coordinate 1,190 of JAGLQT010000214.1, forward strand.
ATGGAAGCTATCGCCATCAAACCAGAAAAACACGAATTCCGTGACAAACCCGGTCAGGTTGTACGCTTCATGAATATGACCGGCGGTTAGTAATAACAGTTAACCATTAATAGCTCATTATTCTTGATGCTGTTTATTGCTATTTTTCCCAAATAGCCATCGCCTCTCCGCGATCTTTCCTCAATATTTTTATGTAAACGTCCGTTTGAAATAGTGCTAATATTGCATCCGAAATTGCTATACCTGATCTAAATCAGCATATTAGACTTATCTGTTTTTTAGTTGATATATATCAAAGCGAATCAGGGCATTTAATAATATCTTCACACACGTATAATTTTTAAAACGAAATACACAACTTCCCAATTTTTAAGTACACACTTAACAACTGGAAAACCAAGTAGGAGTTAGATTAATGAACGTAAAAACTAAAACAAAATACGGAGCAGCTTTACTGGCTGTCTGCGTAGGCATGGCAGCGTCTTCTGGCGTCGCTTTCGCTAAAAAGAAACCCTTCAAACCGCTTAATGAAGCGGAGTTTGAAAAAGCTAATAAAATGTACTTCGAGCGTTGCGCTGGTTGTCATGGTGTACTGCGTAAAGGTGCAACAGGTAAACCTCTGGAACCTAAAGCCAATAAAGCTAAGAAGACCAAGGGCACACTCAAGGCTGGTACGAAGAAACTAGAAAAAATCATCTCTCAGGGTACTGAAGGTGGTATGAACAACTTTGATGATATCTTCAGCAAAAAAGAAATTAACCTGCTGGCTCGATACATCCAGATGGAACCACCTATTCCACCTGAAAGATCTTTAGCCGAAATGAAGGCAAGTCATAAGGTTTATGTCCAGCCTAAAGACTACCCAACCAAACCTATGCATGGCCTTAACTGGCAGAATTTCTTCATCGCTATTGAACGTGACGCAGGTAAGATCGCGGTCATTGATGGTGATAAGAAAAAAGTAGTTACCCATATTGATACTGGTTATGCAGTACATGTATTAAAAACTGTTGAGCATCACGAAACCCTGCATGCCAAAGACGCTGGTCGTTTCTGGTACATCATGGGTCGAGATGGGTTGATGACCAAGATTGACCTATGGGCTATGCCAGGAAAAATGAAAGTCGCTTCAGTACAGGTTGCTTATGACGCACGTGACGTTGCCGTATCAGGTGATGGCAAGTACGTTATCGGTGGCGGTTACTGGCCTCCTCATTTCGTGATTGCTGACGCTGCAACCATGGAGCCACTGAAAGTTGTTTCTGCTCGTGGTGTGAACGTTGATGGCGAGTATGTTAATGAGTCTCGTGTTGCTGCTATCTATGACACTCCAAAAGCTACCAGCTGGTTAGTAGCTATGAAAGAACTAGGTCAGATGTGGCAGGTAGATTACAGTGATCTTGATAACCTTCAAATCACCAAGATCGATTCAGCTAAATATCTGCATGATGGCTTCTATGATCCTACTGGCCGTTACTTCCAGATCGCTGCTAACGCATCTAACAAGATGGTAGTAATTGATACAGTGACCCAAAAACTGGAAGCAATGATCGATACCGACAAGAAACCTCACCCTGGTCCTGGTGCTAACTGGAACGACGACAAGTGTGGCCCAGTCAGTGGTACAACCCATCTAGGTGTTGGTAAAGTAACTGTTTGGGGTAATGATCCTAAAGGTCATAAAGACAATGCCTGGAAAATCTGTTACGAAGTTGATACCGATGGTGCAGGTGTCTTCTTACGTACCCATCCTAAGAGCAAGTACGTATGGATTGACCAGACTAAATTCCCAGAACCAGCTGTTCAACAATCAGTTAAAGTCCTCGACAAGAAGACTCGTAAGATTGTTAAAACTATCCGTATGACCACGAAGAAAGGCTATGCAGCCGTTCACTTCGAGTTCAATAAAGACGGTACTGAAGTATGGGCTTCTGTCTGGAATCGTTCAGATAGTTTGAAACCTAACGGTGAAATCATCATCTATGATGCTGAAACACTGGAAGAAAAAGCACGTGTTAAAGGACTTTACGCTCCTACAGGTAAGTTCAACGTGTATAACCGCGTAAACCATGTAACTTAATGAATAACTAAGTTACGATGTAAATAAAAGGGGCGGACGTACAGCATGTACGTTCGCCCCTCTTTATAATTAAACAACCCTGTATTACACAAGCAACTTTATTTAAGGTTTCTTTTTTAATACACAATAATGAAATCAAGGTAATCGAAACCATGACGAATTCACCAAAAAAATTCGGTTTAATGTCACGAAAGGTCCTGATGGGTACCACACTTGGCGCAGCTCTGTTCTTTATGATTATCGGTGTCATCTTCTGGGGCGGATTCAATACCGCCATGGAAGTAACCAACACTATGGATTTTTGTATCTCCTGTCATGAAATGGAAGAAAACGTTTTTCAGGAATACAAAAAAACTATTCATTATACCAACCGTAGTGGCGTGCGCGCTGCCTGCTCAGATTGTCATGTACCTCGTCCATGGATACACAAGGTTGTACGTAAAATTCAGGCCAGTAACGAAGTATTACACAAGGTACTCGGAACTATTGATACGCCTGAGAAATTCGATGCTAAACGCCTGGTTCTGGCAAAAAATGTCTGGAGTGCAATGAAAAGTACAGATTCTCGCGAATGTAGAAACTGTCATAATTTTGACTCAATGAAACCTGAAGACCAGAAGAAACGCTCTCGTAAACAACATGCCAACGCAATGGAAGACGGAAACACCTGTATCGATTGTCATAAAGGCATTGCGCATAATAAAGTTCATGACAAGCTCACCGAAGAAGAGCTGGAAGAAATTTCAAAAGCAGTTCCAGAGAACAAGCGTCCAATTGCACCACAATGGCAGGCGTTTATTGATAATGGTAAAAAGCTAGTTACCGAGAAAGCTGACAAGAAAACCGAAGCACCTGCTGTTATTGAAAAAGCTCCAAAATCTGAGCCTGCCAAGGCAGCACCAGCCGTAGCCAAACCAGCAACTGCGCCCGCACCAGCGACTTCATCGACTGGTGCAAGCGTTGACTGGAGCGGTATAGAGCCAGCTGAAGTTCCCCTGTTCTTTCCAGGCCAGGCTTCGATGGAATGGATACTCACAGGCAGCGACCACGGCGGCAAACGCCCATTCTTAAAGGGTGATCGTTGCTTTGAGTGTCATGAAGACGAGGAAGTAGATATTGGAGACCTCATCGTTGCCGGTGACAAAGACGATGTTGAACCAACACCAATCCCAGGAAAACGCGGCAGTATTCTGGTCAATATACAGGCAACACACGATGCAGATAATCTGTACATGCGCTTCCAGTGGCCTGAAGGTGAACACGCACCTGTCCCATTTGCCGATGGTGGCAAGATGGACCCTAATAACCCCATCAAGCTGGCTATCATGTTGTCCACAGACAGCGAAGATGATCCAAAAGTAGAATTTGCAGGCCGTGCGGGCTGTTGGCAGACCTGTCATCATGACGTCAACTACATGCCTGACCAGCCTGATAAAGCAGCTTTGGCTGGCAGTACACTTGACACCAGCAATGGCTTCACCAAGTACCTGAAAGAAAGCCGCACCGCTATTGAAATCGAAGGTAAAGGCGGCAAAAAACGTGGCGGCTGGGACAAGCTGAAAAGCGAAGCCGATATACAGGCTGCACTGGAAAACGGTTCATTTATGGATCTGCTGCGCTACAAGTCTGGAACAGGCGAATCTGAAGATGGTTACATTCTGGCCGAACGCGTCATGACCGGCGGCCAGGGAGTGAACTTCACTGGCAGCCTGAATGATGGTATCTGGACAGTTGAAATGACTCGTAAACTTACCTCTGATAAGCCAGGGGATATCAGCATGAGTGCCGATCAGATGTACAACATCGGTTTCGCCATTCATGATGATTTCAGCAACAGTCGATTCCATCATGTCTCACTAGGTCTGAAACTGGGCTTCGATAACGAAGATGCAGAGATCAACGCCTTAGGCAAGTAATCACAGTCTTCCTCCGACCAGGGCCGCATGGGTATTTCCCCTGCGGCCTTTTTTGTAAGCTGCACCTCGGTTATGATTGATCAAACCGCATTCAAATAAAGAGGATAAGGCAATGAAGTGGCGATCACTGTTCCTGATTTTTGTAATATCACTCAGTTCCCGTATCTCCATAGCTGCTGATGAAGTACCGCTGGTCATCATCAA
>JAGLQT010000215.1 GCA_023136715.1 Gammaproteobacteria bacterium
TTGTCTTTCAACTGCTTATAGCGTCTTTTCGCACGTTCTTCGGCACTGGCGGTAAGAAAGATTTTTAGCTCTGCTTCTGGGAAGACGGTTGTACCCATATCCCGCCCATCTGCTACCAGACCTGGGGCTTTGGCAAAAGCTTTTTGCTTGTTGAGCAAGGCCTGACGCACTTCTGGAATAGCGGCAACCTTCGATGCCAGCACCCCAGTAGCTTCAGTGCGAATCGCCTCGGACACGTTTTCACCTTTCAGATAAACACCTAAGCCATCACCAGATGAGACATACTCTATTTGCATATCTCTCGCTAAATCAGCAAGTTGAGACGCATCATCAAGATCAGCCTCATCACCAACAGTTAACGCCAACAAGCGATAAAGAGAACCACTATCGAGAATATGCCAGCCAAGTTTTTTCGCTACTAACAGGCAAACAGTACCCTTACCTACGCCACTGGGGCCATCAAGTGTCAATACTGGAACATGGGAAGTCATCAAGAATCAACCTTTCAATTCAATATTCAGGCCTGCGTTCGAGGCCAAATCAACAAAACTGGGGAACGATGTACTCACATTGTCACAGTCTTCAATATCAATTTTGCCTGTTGCGCACAAAGCTGCCATGGCAAAGGCCATCGCAATACGGTGATCATCATGACTATGAACCGTACCTGACTGAATCGCCCCACCCTGTATGACCATGCCATCATCCGTTGCCCTGGCGTCCACACCCAGAGCCTGCAGGCCTTCGGCCATCACCTGAATACGGTCACATTCTTTAACACGCAATTCTTCAGCACCGGTAATAACCGTTTCACCTTCTGCACAGGCCGCAGCTACAAAAATAACGGGGAATTCATCAATCGCCAGTGGCACCAGATGCTCAGGAATTTGCGTGCCTTTTAGCTGAGCACTTCTCACTCTAATGTCAGCCACAGGTTCACCACCCGCCTCGCGCTGGTTCATTAATTCAATATTCGCACCCATCAACTTCAAAATATCGATCACACCCGTTCTGGTTGGATTAATACCGACATGCTCAAGAGTAATATCCGAACCCTCTGCGATGCTCGCGCCCACCATAAAAAAGGCCGACGATGAAATATCCGCTGGCACGTCAATATCACAGGCTTTGAGCTTTGCAGGGCCTTCGAGACACATGGTTGAATCATTAACCTCAACCGGCACACCAAAAGCAGTCAACATGCGCTCTGTGTGATCACGAGTGGGAGCGGGTTCAGTGACACAGGTTTTACCCTCGGCATAGAGGCCCGCCAGCAAACAACAAGATTTAACCTGCGCACTGGCCATTGGCATTACATAGTTAATACCGTGCAACTGATGACCACCTGATATTTTTAAAGGCGGCCTTCCTTCGTCCGCAGTTTCAACTATCGCACCCATTTCAGCTAATGGATTAGTTACACGTGCCATGGGGCGCTTTGAAAGCGATGCATCACCTTTCAATTCCACATCAAAAGATAACCCTGAAAACAAACCAGCCAGCAATCGCATAGACGTGCCAGAATTGCCAACATCTAATGCATGCTCGGGTTTTTTAAGCCCCTGCATACCAACACCATGCACCACAACTTTGCCATTTTCAGGCCCATCAATCTCGACACCCATGGCACGAAATGCACGCAGAGTATTCAAGCTATCTTCACCTTCAAGAAAGCCGCTGATTTGGCTTGTGCCTTCAGCAATAGAACCAAACATGATCGAGCGGTGCGAAATTGATTTATCACCGGGAACACGAATATTGCCCTTGAGCACACCACCATTTTGTACTGTAAATTTCATTAATGATTTCCAGAAGTTTTTATGACTAAAACCAAAACTTCACTACTGATTATTAAATTGATCTCGCGCCTGTTTGGCACGTGCGAAAATTTCGATAAGTGCTTCTCCATCATTATTTTCTAAAGCACTTGAAATAGTTTGAAGCTGGTCCTGATATTTATTCATCATGTCCAATATATCTTTTCGATTACTCAGACAAATGTCTCGCCACATTACAGGATCACTGGAAGCAATACGGGTAAAGTCACGAAAACCACCCGCGGCAAAACGAAAAACTTCGTCGACTTCATCTAGATTATTCAAGCAATCAACCAGACCAAAAGCCAGGATATGCGGCAAGTGGCTGGTACCAGCCAGCACCATATCATGATGCTCAGCAGACATTGTTTCAACTTCAGCACCTGCAGCACGCCACATATCAGCAATCAGCTCTACAGCGCCACTATCAACTTTGTCTGTCGGTGTCAGGATAACTTTTCGATTTTCATAAAGCCCGGTAAATGCCGCTGTGACCCCACTTTTCTCTGTCCCTGAAATGGGGTGGCCTGCAACGAAACGATTAAAGTCTTTTCCAAAAGCTGATTCGGCATCCTTAATGACTGTTTGCTTCGCGCTGCCCGCATCGGTGACCACCGCTGTCGATGATAAAGCTGGAGCAATCTGCTCAAAGACATTTTTCATCGCACTCAATGGCACGGCGACAACGACAATATCGGCATCATTCACTGCCAGTGAAAAATCAGTTTCGTAGTGATCGATAACGTTTAACTCAATCGCTTTCTTAAGCGTTGCTTCTGTGCGACCTGCACCCACAACTCGTTGACAGAAGCCGGATTGTTTTAATGCCAGCGCCAGTGAACCGCCTATCAGGCCAGTTCCAATAATGCACACTGTTTTCACTTTCGCTGTCATGCTAAAACCTCTGTTAAGGTTTTTATAAATCGTTGATTCTGTTCTTCTGTGCCTATGGTAATTCTAAGAAAGTCCGGCATATTATAGTTGCCGACCGGACGAACAATGACACCTTTTTTTAACAGGGCATCGTAAACAGCCTGACCATCCCGTCGCAAATTGACCGAAATAAAGTTACCCATGGTGGGCAAATAATCTAAACCTAAATCGGTAAATGATTTCTGTAAATACGCCTTACCCTGATCATTAAGTGCCACACTATTTTTAATATGTTCTTCATCATCGAGTGAAGCCAATGCCGCTTCCTGCGCTAATAAATTTGTATTGAAAGGCTGCCTGACACGATTCAACAAATCAGCAATTTCTGGATTTGATAAAGAATAACCAATGCGAAGTCCAGCCAGGGCATAGATCTTTGAAAACGTACCGGTAATCACAAGATTAGGGTATTGCGCCAGCCACTCACTAGCATCAATCTGCAACGACTCATCCATATACTCGTTATATGCCATATCTAATACAACAATGACATCATCCGGCAAGTCATTCATCAACTGCTTCAGCATCTGGGGTTCCAACCAGGTTCCAGTTGGATTATTGGGGTTAGCGATAAAGATGACGCGTGTATCTTTATCCACACTGGCTAGCAAAGCATCAGGATCATGACCCAGTGGCATAGTCGCGTGCTCTAGCGGAAAAGCCTTGGCAACGTTAGCTCTGGCACCAACTGCCTGCACAACGATAGGATAAACCGCAAATGAATATTCTGAAAAAACAGCCGATGTTTCTGGCGTTAAAAAAGCACGCGCAACCAGCTCAAGAATATCATTGGAACCATTACCCAAAGTCACACAGGCGGAATCGACTTTATATTTTTGTGCAATGCGTGCAGTGAGTTTGAAACCACCACCGTCAGGATAAAAATTTACCGATTCACAATGCTTGTGAATTGCCTCAACTGCTTTGACACTTGGGCCTAGCGGGTTCTCGTTGGATGCGAGTTTAATCGAGCCAGTAATCCCCAGCTCACGCTCCAGTTCTTCAACAGGCTTTCCAGGCAAATAAGGTCGAAGTTGTTGAACACCTGATGCTGCCAAAGATAGAAATGACTTAGCCACAATATTTTATCCGAAGATTAATTTGAACTTGTAAGGTAATTAAATAACAGCTTTTGGATACGAACCCAGCACCGTTACCATTGCACTGGCCTTTTCGATTTCTTCAATCGCTGCCTGCACGTTCTCATCGTCACGATGACCGTCGATATCGATAAAGAAAACGTATTCCCAAACACCTTTGCGCGAAGGACGTGATTCAATATTACTCATGCTGATATCTCGTTTAGCTAAAGGCTCGAGCAAGCCAAATAAAGACCCTGGACGATTGTGTGCAAACACCATTAAGCTGGTGCGATCATTACCACTTGGTGGTGATTGATGTTTACCGATAACAACAAATCGCGTTGTATTATCGGGTTCATCTTCGATATCTGGTTTTAAAACCGGCACTTCGTACAACTCTGATGCCTGAATACCTGCAATAGCTGCCGACTGTTTATTTTTGTGCGATAGCTGTACTGCTTCCGCATTACTATTACTCGCTATACGCTGTGCATTGGGTAGATATTTATCCAGCCATAAGCGACATTGAGCTAATGATTGCTGATGCGAATAGACTCGCTCAATATTTTCCAGCCCATCTTCCAGAGATAGAAGGTTATGACGAATTCTCAATTCCACTTCACCCACAATGGAAAGCGATGAATTCATTAACAAATCAAGAGTATGATTAATAACACCCTCAGTTGAATTCTCTACAGGAACTACTCCAAAATTCGCACCATCTGCTTCAACCAGACGAAAAACTTCTTCGATACTGTCTACTGATTCTTCTTTAAAAAAAGAACCAAAGTGTTTAAGCGAAGCAGAATGGGTATAGGTACCTTTAGGCCCTAAAAAAGCAACCTGTAATGGTTTTTCCAGCGCCAGACACGCCGCCATTATTTCACGAAAAATGCCGGCAACAACGTTATCCGATAGTGGGCCTTCGTTTCTATCTTTTACCGCCTGTAGTACCTGAGCTTCTCGTTCAGGTCGGTAGAAATGTCCGGTCTCACCTTGCTGTTGTTTTATCACCGCTACTTTGGCCGCGCACTCAGCACGCTCAGAAACCAGTTGCTGTATCGTCGTATCGATTTTATCGATACGCGTACGAACCTCAGCGAGTGGATCTTTCTCTGTCATAGGTATAATTAAATCTGTCGCGCGTCGAGCACGCCATCAATCGCATTAATTTCTGCCAGTACATCATTAGACACAGCTGATTCAAGATCGATCAGAGTATAAGCCAGACCGTTCCTTGATTCGTTAGACATATGCAGAATATTTGCATCCGCCTGACCTAAATCATGTGAAATCTGACCCAGCATGTCCGGCATGTTTTTATTAGCAATAGCCAAACGTGCCTCACCCCGTCTTGGTAATTTTATATCAGGAAAATTGACTGAGTTTTTAATGTTGCCGTTTACCATAAAATCTTTGAGCTGATCAGCCACCATGATGGCACAATTTTCTTCTGCTTCAGCAGTGGATGCGCCCAGGTGTGGCAAGGTAATTACTTTTTTATTACCTTTCAATTTCTCAGCGGGAAAATCTGAAACATAAGCCTGAATCTTTCCACTCTCGATAGCAGCAAGAACAGCATCATCATCAACAATACCATCACGCGCAAAATTCAAAACGACAGCGCCGTCTTTCATATTTGCAATACGTTCAGCATTTAACAGATTTTTCGTCGCTTCAATCAATGGTACGTGGAAAGTAATAAAGTCCGCTTCTTTGACCAGCTCATCAACGCTACCCATTTCCAGTACTTCTGAAGATAACTTCCAGGCACTTTTAACGGTGATGGTTGGATCAAAACCAACCACGCGCATGCCCAGAGCAACGGCTGCGTTAGCTACCTGAACACCAATCGCACCCAGACCAATGACGCCGATAGTACGACCCGGCAACTCATAACCCACGTATTTTTTCTTACCATCTTCAACGGCTTTGTTCTGCTCTTCAGTCGTACCCTGAACATTAGCGGCGTAATCCCAGGCCTGAACGATGTTACGACACGCCAGCAACATGCCAACGATGACCAGCTCTTTCACTGCGTTGGCATTAGCACCCGGCGCGTTAAAGACGACAACGCCTTCTTCGCTCATACGATCTACCGGTACATTGTTGGTACCTGCTCCGGCACGACCAACGGCTTTCAGGTTTGTACCGATTTCCATGTCGTGCAGCTTTGCAGAGCGAAGAATGATGGCATCAGGGTCTGCATGATCTTCACTAATGCTATAAGCATCCGTTGGTAAACGAGAAAGACCTTT
>JAGLQT010000216.1 GCA_023136715.1 Gammaproteobacteria bacterium
GAAATATTATTAAATGTTTTTATATTTATCATGATTATTTTTTGTGTATTTTGCGTTTAGGCGTGAGCTTTTTCAAACTCAGCCATGAAAGCGACCAGCACGTCGATGCCTTCAGCTGGCATAGCGTTATAAATACTGGCACGCATGCCACCAACCGAACGATGACCTTTTAAGGTGACAAGATTTTTCTTCGCCGCTTCTTCAAGGAATTTGGCGTCAAGTTCAGCATTGGCCAGAACAAAAGGCACGTTCATCCAGGAACGACAGTTTTTGTCGATAGGGCTTGAATAAAAATCCGATGCTTCAATGGCAGCATAAAGTTTGGCGGCTTTTTTCTCATTGATCTTTTCAATCGCAGCCAAGCCACCTTTTTCTTTCAGCCATTCAAAAACAAGACCCGCAAGATACCAGCCATAGGTTGGTGGTGTGTTATACATGGAATCATTATCAGCGTGCGTTTTGTAATCGAACATGGCAGGCATGTTGTCTTTTGCATTACCGATTAAATCTTCACGTACAATAACAATGGTCAAGCCAGCAGGGCCGATATTTTTCTGCGCACCTGCGTAGATCAAACCAAATTTTGAAACATCTATCTGGCGCGACAAAATCGTTGATGACATATCAGCAACTAATGGCACGTCACCAGTATCAGGAATATAAGGGAACTCAACACCAACAATAGTTTCATTCGGTGTGTAGTGAACATAAGCAGCATCAGGATTGAATTTCAAATCCGCTTCAGCAGGCACAGTAGTGAATTTGCTGTCGCTGGTATCAGCCACAATATTCACATCACAGTAACGTTTTGCTTCGGCGATGGCCTTTTTAGACCACTGACCTGTCAACAGGTAATCTGCTGATTTTTTATCACCCAGCAAGTTAATAGGCACCATTGCAAACTGGCTACTAGCACCGCCCTGCAGGAACAGAACTTTGTAATTATCAGGAATCGCCATCAGCTCACGCAAATCAGCTTCGGCTTTGGCAGCAATCGACATATAGTCTTTGCCACGGTGACTCATTTCCATGACTGACATACCTGAACCATTCCAGTCCAGCATTTCGTCGCGAGCGCGTTCTAGCACTGCGGTTGGTAGTGTTGCGGGGCCCGCACTAAAATTAAAGACTCTGTTCATTGTATTTTTTATTAGTAATAAGTTTAAAGAATAGGTTTTATTTTTAACTCGATATTAAAAAATGATTACTCGCTTTCTTCGCTTGCATCATCATTTATAGCTTCATCGTTATCATCACCGACGGCAAGCGCATCAATTTTCTCGATTTCAACCAGTTTTTCGCCTTTGGTTAAACGAATCAAACGCACACCCTGGGTGTTTCGTCCCATTTCGCTTACATCATCAACAGCGATTCGTACCAGCGTGCCGTTATCGGTAATCATCATGATTTCATCATCAGATTTCACCTGTACCGCACCGACGATTTCACCATTGCGCTCGTTAGTTTTGATTGAAATCACACCCTGACCGCCACGACCTTTTAATGGGTAGTCAGCCACCACTGTGCGTTTACCGTAACCATTTTCAGTAGACGTCAAAATTGAGCCTTCCTCATCAACCAGAATCATGCTGATAATGCGCTGCTCTTCACCCAGCCTCATACCACGCACACCGGCAGCCGTTCTACCCATGGTACGAACATCGGTTTCAGAGAAACGAATGGACTTGCCCGAATTAGAGAGCAACATAATATGATTAGACCCATTAGTAATGACCACATCGACCAGTACATCATCATTCCTCAGGTCAACAGCAATAATGCCTGACATTCTTGGACGAGAGAAATTCGACAAGGCAGTCTTCTTCACCGTACCTGAACTGGTGGCCATGAAGACAAAATGATCTTCATCGTATTCACGAACCGGTAATACCGCATTGATGCGCTCACCCTTTTCCAGTGGCAGCAAATTAACGATGGGTTTACCGCGTGAACCACGGCCGGCCATCGGCAACTGATAGACTTTTAGCCAGTAGACTTTGCCGCGACTGGAGAAACACAACAAGGTATCGTGGGTATTCGCTACAAATAACTTGTCGATAAAATCTTCTTCTTTCATGCTGGTCGCCGATTTACCACGGCCACCACGACGCTGGGTATTGTAGACATCCATCGCCTGACACTTGGCATAACCTTCGTGCGAGAAAGTAACAACCACGTCCTCTTCGGTAATCAGGTCTTCCATGGTGAGATCTAACTGGCTCTCGAGGATTTCTGTACGACGCTCATCACCGTAATTTTCACGGATTTCATTGAGCTCATCACGAATCACCTGCAGCAGGCGTTCGGGGTTCGACAGGATATCGAGAAGATCTTTAATAATATCAAGTATCTCTTTGAATTCATTAACTATCTTATCTTGCTCAAGACCAGTCAAACGATGCAGACGAAGCTCAAGAATCGCCTGTGCCTGAGTCTCTGAAAGATGATAGCCATCTTCTTTCAAACCAAAACGAGGATCGAGCTGATCAGGGCGTGATGAATCAGCACCTGCACGACTAACCATGTCGGTAACCATGCCGGGTGCCCAGACTGTAGCGATAAGCGCCGCCTTGGCTTCTGAAGGGGTAGGCGATTTTTTGATCAGCGCAATCACTTCATCGATATTTGCCAGAGCAACCGCCAGACCTTCCAAAACGTGCGCGCGTTCACGCGCCTTGCGTAATTCGTAAATAGTACGGCGCGTCACCACTTCACGGCGATGACGAATGAAAGCTTCAATAATTTGTTTGAGATTCAGTAGCTGCGGTTGACCATCAACCAGCGCCACCATATTGATACCAAATACGCACTGCATAGAAGTCAGTTTGAACAGGTTGTTCAATACCACCTCACCGACTTCGCCACGGCGCAGTTCAATCACGATGCGCATACCATCTTTATCCGATTCATCGCGCAGTTCTGTAATGCCTTCGATGCGTTTTTCCTTAACCAGCTCAGCAATGCGTTCGATCAAACGCGCTTTATTCACCTGATAAGGAATTTCGCTAACAATAATGGTCTGCTTACCGGATTTTTCATTCTCGATAATGTTGGCGCGAGATCGCATGACCATACGACCGCGTCCAGTTTTGTAAGCTTCGCGAATACCCATAGTACCGTTCAGCAGGCCTGCAGTAGGTAAATCAGGTGCAGGCAAATGCACCATCAAAGCATCAATATCGAGCGATGGATCATCGATCAG
>JAGLQT010000217.1 GCA_023136715.1 Gammaproteobacteria bacterium
AATCGCCCATCCGGTAAAACATGATTGTATTAGGGTGGTCGGCCTTGATGCGCAAATATTGCTGCATCATCGGTGTGTGTTTGACGGGTTGTTCAGCAGTGTTGGTCGTGTTTTCGGCCATATTTTTATCAGGGGAGAGGGTGGATTTAATAGGGGGATTCTACTCGAAGTTTTGAGAGGGACATAGGGTATTTGCTACTTGTTTGTCTCGTTCCCACGCTCCCGCGTGGTAACGCTGTAGGTGCGAATTTATTCGCACATAGTGTTTACTCAGTTGCCGCGCCAGCAAGCGCAGAACATAAGTTATGGTTGGCACGACAAGTCAGTAAACACTATACAGCATGGCAGAGATGTGGGTAGTTGGTTTGGAGGAGGGATGTATTATGAAATTAATCCTGGATTTGTACTCGGATTAGATGTGCGTTATTCGCAAGGTGAGGTAAACCTTTTCAATAAACAGCGAGATGTAGGGGGGTGGAATACTGTTGTAACTGGTGGATTTCAATTCTGAGAAATATTTGTTACGGTGAACAATAAAAATGCTCGGAGCCCTTTAATTTCCCACTTCTCACTGCGGGCGTACTGAGCAAGACCCACTTTAATGAGTGGTTTCTATGGCTAGATGATCAAGGATAAAAATATGAAACACATTCACACTTACTACTCCCCAAACAACCTATACAACAAGATCATCGACGGACTTAATGAAATAGGCAAGGATTTGTTTAAGGTCACGCTTGATGATCTTCAGCCTGTGGATGAATTTCATATCCGCGGTGATGTTGCAACAAAAGAGCTGATTAAACTCTCTAATTTCACACCAGATATGCATATCCTTGATGTTGGCTGCGGTGTGGGCGGTTCGACACGTCGTTTGTCACATGAAACAGGTTGTTGTGTGACCGGTATTGATTTGAGTGATGAATACATTGACGCCGCAGAAAGATTGACGCAATTACTCAACATGCAGGAGCGAGTAAAGTTCCATGCCGCAAGTGCACTTGATTTGCCGTTTGATTGCAATGTTTTTGATGGTGCCTGGTCGATCCAGATGAACATGAATGTCGAGGATAAACTGGGGTGGCTAAAGGAAGTATATCGGGTACTCAAACCCGGCGGGCGTGCTGTGTTGTATGAGGTATGTGGCAATAAAAACACACCGGTCTATTTTCCAGTGCCGTGGGCGCAGGATAGTTCCATGAGTTTTCTGCTGCCGCCGGAATCATTCCGCGATGTTATAACATCTGCCGGTTTTGATATTGAAGTCTGGAATGACAAGACGGATCTCGCGCAGAAGGCCTTTGCACAGATGACGGAACCCATGGGTGAGCCGAATCTTCCGGAACTGGGAGTGCATCTACTGGTTGGCAACGACATCCTGACCAAGGCCTATAATTTGCATCGCAATCTTGATGATGAGCGCGTCAGCCTGATCGAAACTGTTGCGGTAAAACCGAATTCTTAAAAAAATCTGGTAACAATTAATTACTATGAAAAGTCATTTCTACGCCTATATAAGTAAAATCCGATGGTTACAACGCTGGGGTTTGAAGCGCAATACCATCTCGGAAAATGTGATGGAGCACAGTTGGGAAGTTGCCACTATCGCGCATGCTTTGGCGTTGATTAGGAATCGTTACTTTGAGGGGGATTTAGATGTTAATGCTATCGTTGTTTCTGCGCTCTACCATGATTGCAGTGAAGTTATCACCGGTGATATGCCTTCACCGATCAAGTACCACTCTAAAGACATAACACAGGCATATAAGTCGATTGAAAGACAGGCGGAATATGAGCTTTTAAATTTATTGCCGACAGAGCTTCAGGCTGATTATAAAGCGGTGTTGATTGAGGAGCTTGTTCCGCTGGATCACAAAGCTATCATCAAAGCGGCTGATACCATAGCTGCTTACCTGAAATGCCAGATGGAAGTCGATGCTGGCAATGCTGAATTTTCCAAAGCTATTGAAGACATCAAAAGCAAACTTGATGCTATTGAGCTTCCCGAAGTGAAATATTTCTTAGAGCTGTTTTCTTCCAGTTACACGCTAACTTTGGATGAGCTTTTAGGTTAATTGAATTCGTAGAATGGGAAAAGTTTTTTCGAGCCCATCTTTGATGGGAATGTTGATGTGTTGATGGGCACGCTGCGCTTTGCTCGTTCAGCGAAACTTCCTCCGAAACCGGGGTTGTTATCACACTCCATCATAAATGGGAGACCATCTAATGAAAGGTCTCCCATTTCTCTTAACGCTCTTCACTTTTGCCAAAATGTCTGAGTGATGCGAATAGTCCTGCAAGCAATACCATTCAGGTAATAGATCCATCGCCGCCACCTGATCCTGCATTGACACTTTTGGTTACTGTCATACCAGAGTTGATTGTAGAAGCGAGTCCGCCGTTGCCATCGTCTGCTGTGATGATGCAGGTGATGCTCATCTGTGCTGAATGGCCACATCGAAGCCGTTAAGACGGGTTAAGGTTATAGGCTGGGCTCACCGTGCCTCCCGTGTTCTCCATGTGCTCTATTGTGCCATCCTATTGCCCCGAAAATAGATCTAGATCGCCGTCGGAATCGATGTCGGCGAAGGTGGGGCCGTAAACTCATACTGAAACCATCAAGGGGGTTGGAGACGCCCGTCCGCTAGAGTGGTTTTTATTTTTACATGGTGATTTATTAATTTATATTCCATATAACAATAATGGTTGATAAAGATCTAATTAAATTCCCCTTTAAACGTTAGGTATTGGAATAGCTGAAATAATTATATTATTTCAATGATTGACTGGAGGCTTTCTTCTGAAGGTCATGACTTTGTAAGCGTAATAATAAAACGTGTAATTCTCGCAACTTAAAAGAATAATTTAGATTGACTTAGGTCAGGTGTAAGAGTTAATGTTTGGCTACACTCTAGTTGTAGAGTATGAATTTAAAAGGCTTATAAACAATAGTGAAGAGGTGTGTAGTAATGGAAATGATTAAACAGTTTTTTAACGATGAATCAGGTGCAACAATGGTGGAGTACGCGATCATGGTTGCCTTGCTTGCGATTGCGGTGGCTGCAATTGTTGTTACGCTCCAAGGGGCGATTACAACTGCATTTAATAAAGTTGCTAACTGTGTTGCAAATAACATTTGCAGCTAGTAGCAGGGTAGATATTATTTGTTGATATCTCGGTGATATTCGCGTCCTTGCTGTTTTAATGGGGCGTGAATACACCAACTTTTTCAGTGTATATTGGGTGTGCAATTGTCTGAATGGATTATTCAAAGTGAGAAAGAGATGTTGCATGAACATGATTAAACAGTTCTTTAACGATGAGTCAGGTGCAACCATGGTGGAGTACGCGATAATGGCTGCCTTTCTTGCAATTGCGGTGGCTGTAATTGTTGTTACGCTTCAACTGGCGCTTACAGATGCATTTGAGAAAGTTGTTGACTGTTTTGATGGTACCGATCCGACTTGCGTACCACCAGCAACACCATAGATGTTATTTGTTGATATCCCGACTTTATGTGCCCCTTGAATCTTCCTGTTTTCAAGTGGCTTAGGTATAAAGACTTTTTCAGCGTGCGTGAGGTGTTCAATTGTTTGAAGGGGTAATAATATTGTTGCTGATTATCTTGCTGCCGGCAGCAGTTTTCGACTTCAAATGTCATAGGATACCTAACATAATCTCTTTATCCGGGTGGATTATCGGGCCTGTGTTATATGCGGTATCTGACGCTCTCCCGGGAGTATCATCTTCTCTATACGGTTTTCTTTTGATTTTTGCATTGAGTCTTCCTTTATATGTGTTGCGATGGATGGGCGCGGGTGATGTAAAGTTAATGGCTGGTGTGGGTGCTATCGTAGGTATCGAACATGCGCCGATAGTTTTTTTGGGAATTGTCATGACAGGTGCAGTAATGGGAGTTATTATGTTGCTGCATAGTAAGTTAATTAAAGATTCATTTCAGCGTTATGCTACGATGTTAGGGGTTGGTCTAACATTAAAAAAACCAATGTACCTGGCGCCGAATGAACAGGAGCAAAAAGTAGTTTTACCTTATGCGATACCGATAGCAGTGGGTACGTTTTTATCCATAGGGTTAATCTATGTCAAGTTGTAGTTTTTTGAAAATAGTTAGCATCAGCCTTAAGAGCTGGTTGTTTTGTCCAAAGTTAGGGAACGGTTAGGAGAAAGGCATTATGCAAAAAAAAGCGCTACTGTTATTACTGATTGCGATAATCATGGGTGGTCTTGTTACTATTCTGGTCAATACTCTTTTAACACGAGAAGTAAAAGAGCGTGGTGAAGGGGCGGTTATGCAGACCACGAAAGTATTGGTGGCAACATCAGATCTTAAAACTGGCACGCGTCTAGACAAGCTAACAGTCAAACAAATTGACTTGCCTGCAGAAAATCTGCCTGAAGGTACATATAGTGATGTTGGCACGCTGCTTGGTGAAAAACCTCCGATTGTAATCAAGAAACTATATAAGAATGAAATCATTCTTCCTTACAAACTGTCTCCACAAGGCGCACGAGGAGGCTTGCCTCCCAAAATTTCTGAAGACAGACGTGCAGCTACTATTTCGGTTACTGAAATAACCGGAGTGGCTGGGTTTGTATTACCCGGTACCTTTGTAGATGTATTGCTGACTAGCGATGTCGGGCAACGTGATAAAAAGCTAGCTAGCAGAACCTTATTGCAAAATGTTCCCGTGCTAGGTGTTGACCAATCAAGCTCTGAGGATGAGGACGATCCACAAGTAGTTAATGCGGTTACCCTGGAAGTGACGCCCCGTGACGGTAAGAAACTTGCTCTGGCTCAAGAGGTCGGTAAGCTGAGTTTATTGCTTCGTAATGAAATCGATGCTTCTATTCTAGTCAAAGATTTGGTTACTACTAAAACATTGCAGGAAGATCCATCAGGAATAACGAAGAAAGTAAAAGTATATAAACGTGTAAGGCGTACTCCTAGTCCTACAGTGGAAATTATTCGCGGTCTTGATGTTGAAAAGCAAAAAGTAAAAGAAGGCAAGCCACTATCTGGCGAAACAACAAAGAAGGAGGGTAAATAATGAGTATACAGCTTGCTCTCACCATGCATCCAGCTAAATCTTGGGGCAATATTGGTAACTTTGTTCGTGTTCTACTGATCGCAGCACTGTGTGCGGTTACGAGCACGGCAACGTCTGCTGAGCGTAAAGACTACGTGCTGGAGTTTGGTGCTAAACAATCGCAATTTAGTTTGTCTGTCGGTAAATCGCAGATTATTTACTCGCCTAAATCTCTGGATCAGGTGGTTATTGGCAGCCCGGAAGTTGCCGATATTAAACTGCTTAGCTCCAGGCAGGTTTTGATACTGGGTAAAGAGCCCGGTAGAACAAACCTGGTATTCCGGGACAAAGCGCGGAGCCTGATCGCCGTTATTGATGTGGTGGTGGGTTACGATCTGGATGCTATAAAGCGAAACGTATTTGAAGCTTTGCCTCACGAACGAAATATAGAAGTCCGTGGCGAAAATGATGCGGTGATGATTTCCGGTGAAGTGAGTAGCTTGTTATCTATGGATACTGCATTGGCTATCGCAAGCAGCTATGTGCCGAAGAAAAAAGTGCTCAACATGTTGCATGTTGGCGGTGGTCAACAAGTGATGTTGACAGCTAAAATTTCGGAAGTAGCTCGCAGCTCGTTGCGTGAACTGGGTGTGCAAACTCAATTCGACAAAGTAATTGGGGTTAATGACTACACTATTAGTACAGGTGTAGGGCTTTCAAATCCGTTTGGCAGTTTTGTTAGTAATACTCTTGATACTAGCTTCGACCTGGTTAAGCTTCAAATCAATGCTCTGGAAACCAAGGGGCTGGCGAAAACGTTAGCAGAGCCTAATCTGATTGCCTTATCCGGACAGGAAGCCAGCTTCCTGGCTGGTGGTGAGTTCCCTGTACCTGTTGCTCAATCAACTGGTGCGACTGGCGCCTTGGCACCTACTATCACCATTGAATACAAAGAATTTGGTGTGGGTCTGAAATTTACGCCAACTGTTTTGAGTAATAAAAAAATCAACTTGAAACTTAATACAGAAGTGTCTGCGATTGATCAAAGTTTATCGACAGCAGTAGGTGGCGGCATTAGCGTGCCGGGTTTAACCACTCGACGTGCGGGAACAACGGTTGAAGTTGCCGATGGTCAAAGTTTTGCCATTGCTGGTTTGGTTCAGAGTGATATGAATAATGCGATTGATCAGGTTCCTGGTTTGGGTGATATCCCGATTCTCGGTGCGCTGTTCAGAAGCACAAAGTTCCAGCGCAATGAAACCGAGCTGGTCATTGTGGTTACACCACAAATTGTAACTCCTGTTCCTGGCAGAAAACTTTCCTACCCAACGGACAATTTTATTCCGCCGAACTCATTTGATCAGTATCTGATGGGCAGGCTGAGCAAATTTAAAATTAAAAAACAAGCTACAGCGACTGAAGCTGAAGCCGATACACCTACTTCAACCGATCCGGCAAGTGCGGAGGGTGTTGAAGGTAGCTTTGGTCATCAGGAATAAGGAGCGTATGTTATGAAAATATTTAGAGTTGTTTTAATGCCGGTGTTCCTTCTTATTGTAGGTCTGGCGGTGGGCGGCTGTGCTGCTCTTTATGATAAAAATCTTGGCAGTAAAGTTGAGTTAAACAAGTCGGCACAGGTTGTCGATGCGGATGCGGTTTATGAAGAAGAAGGCTCTCTCGCGACGCTTGAAGGGCAGAAGGCAGAAGCACTCTTGAATCGATACCGTAAAGAAAAGGCAGAGGCGCCGACTGAGAAACTGTTGAAAGATATTGGGGATGATTAACGCAGGCCATAGTAATGATAATACCAATACAGAAAATGCGCGGTGCCATATTGGTTATGGCTGCTTTCCTCTTGGTTATCTTGATTGGTATTGCGGCTTTTGCTCTGGATCTCGGTCGTCTTTATGTCCTGCGTACGGAAATGCAAAATGCAGTTGATGCGGCTGTGCTCTCTGCTGCCGCAGAACTGGATGGCGAAGCGGATGCCCTTGTCAGAGCAAAAACGGCGGCTGATCAGGCGATACTGGGACA
Organism: Gammaproteobacteria bacterium; assembly: GCA_023136715.1. Classification (GTDB taxonomy): domain Bacteria; phylum Pseudomonadota; class Gammaproteobacteria; order SZUA-229; family SZUA-229; genus LH-M37. The sequence goes on from JAGLQT010000217.1 coordinate 7,083, forward strand.
TCTTGCCCATTTTTCCAATCAGCATGCGCTGCTGGAAGATTTGCAGGCTACAGATTTTACTTTCTACTCGTGGATAGGCAGCGAAAATGACCCATCGGTTTCCCCATGCGGTGTGGAAGCTCCTGAAAAGTGTGACGTCACTGACGCTGAGAATGCCAGTTATGTTCAGATTAAGCTCAATTCAGATCTTACGAATAATGAACGCTATGGGATCGATCTTTTCTTTTTACCCGCACTCTCTCTGGTTACCACTGATCCTGTCGCCACTACCGCGTCAACCACGGTAGCCGCACTGGCCGGTTCTCATCGGTCGACGGTATGTAAATATCCACCGATGGTTATTTGTGATCCCACTGAAATAACCGGCACTGCGTTAACTCCTGGTCAGATGGTTGTTTTAAAAGCACAGGGGCCAAGTGGTGCGTGGGTTCCAGGAGGTTTTGGCTGGTTAGTGCCTACTGCGGGAGATTTGGCAGATGATCCTTTTGATGATGGTATAACTCAAAATAATAAACTGTTGGCTCATCGCCTTGGTAGTAAGTATGGCCAGGGGTGTACTGATCCCGTCGTAACATTGAATACAGGCAATAAAGAAAACTGGCCACGATGGGGTCTAAATACCCGCTTTGGTATCTACTACAAGGTGGATGGGAATGCTGGTAATCAATCGGCTCCAAATATTATTGATTATCCACGCGATGATGAACTACTTGTGCCATTAACATGTGATCGAGACCCCGGCATTAAGTTTGGTGGTAGTTGGGATACGATGGAAAGTGAATGTTTTACAGTGCCCGATAAACAGCCCAGACAATATTCAAGAGCGCGATATGATCTTGACTTTCATGCGACTGGGCCTTCTGTGCCGGATCCGACTGTAGTCGACACAAGATACAAATATTACCAATGGGAACTCGATAATGCTGTGACTGGCGGTTTAGCAGTGAAACCGCCAGTCACAGTCCCTCCTGAAATTACGCCAAATGAACGCGATTGTCCCGATGGTGATGAAGGAGTTAATTGCCGTATTCTTGACGGCGAACCCACTGCCTTAAATAAGTTAAACGATTTAGTTGATACAAATAATGTAGATGAACGCAGGGTATTATTTGTCGCAACTGTTGCCTGCGTGGCAAATAATATCGGTCCCTGGAACCCTGTTATAAATTTAAACGAGGTGGATGGTAAATGGATGAGGTTCTTTATGACTGAACATGTTTCGAATCCTTCAGAATCAGTCAATATTTACGCTGAATTTATTAATGAAGTAGATAAAGATGATAAAGATGATGAACACTTCAAGAAGGTGATTCAGCTTTATGAATAAAGTGAGCCGGGCTAACTTTTGTAAGCCATGTACAGGAACGGTCATGGTCGAGCTTGCGATAATTTTACCGCTGCTATTGTTTATCTTATTTGGTATTACGGAGTTGGGTCGCGCATTGTATCAACAGAATATACTCACCCAGGCGGTAGCATTAGGCGGACGTTATATGGCCCGGGTCGAGGGCGCCGTAAATGCTGATAGCTGCGATATTGTTGATGAAACTAAATGGGCTGGTGCTGTGGCTGAAGCGAAAAACCTCATCGAATTCGGATGTGGTATTGGTGATACAACGACTGGGTGTGAATACCCTGTTTTACCAAACATAATTGTTGATGAGCCTGATGTAAGTCCAATCACGTCAGGGGCGGTGTCGGCATGTGTGATCACTGTTAAAGCGACGGCTAATTTTCAAAGTATCTTTGGTGATGCGGGTGATGTTCTGGTATCTTTGCCGGGTTTACATCTCGATGGAGTTCAACTTAATGCCACAACTCAGGAAAGATATATAGGGCGCTAATCCGACTATGAATATGAGCTTACATAGACAAAAAGGCGGTTCATTGGTAGAAATGGCTATTGTGCTGATTCTGTTTTTGATGATTATGTTAGCTGTAATGGAGTTCAGCATTACAATATTTCGTTCAGCACAGTTGGCCGAAGCAACACGTTATGGTTTAAGACATGCAATCGTTAATGATCCGCTTGGAACGCTTCCATCGTGTCCTGGTGGTGATTCTGAAACAACACCATGTGATTCCACTAGCTGTCCAGACTTGATTGACGGTATGGCAAATTTTGCGCCTATGATCATAGATCAGGAGGGCGATGAACTCGTCGTCACAGTGGAATATACCTGCCCGGGCAGCGGTTATCTAGATCAAGACGGACTCTACCTGGTAACAGTAACAGTTACTGGTGCAAAGCGTTACCTTGCCGTCTCCGGCATACTGGGTTTGGGTGTGGCAATTGACTTGCAGGACTTTAAATCGACGAGATTAAGTGAAGATTTGCATACGGGTGGCTAGCATGATTAAGTGTATAGAATTAAATTGTGATCTAAATCGGGTGGATATCATGATTAAGTGTATAGAATTAAATTGCGATCTAAATTTTAAGTGGCAGGTGGTGATATGAGTGTCAAGCTAAAGGTAATTGGATATCTTGCTCACAAAGATACTCTTGGAGAAATTGAAGCAATCCTTGGGAGAATCGATAACGTTGTGCTGTCAATGCACTTGCAGGGTGGTGGTTGGTCTCTTAAGTCCATCGGTGATGAAGAGTTGCCGGATATTATTATCCATGAAATAGATGGCGACAGAGAAGAAGATCTTCAGGCATTAGAAAAAATTCTTCTAGAATATCCAGATAAAGTTACAGTGTATGTGACTTACAAAGATGGCGATATGGAAACTATGCGTCGCCTGATGAAGGCCGGTGTACGAGATACATTTCCTCAGCCTATACAAGTACAGGAATTGGTAGGTAGTGTGACTAAGGTTCTTTCTGGTAAACGCGTACGTCTTAGTAAAGCTAAAGGTGGTAAAGGCGGAGTAACCTCTTTTATGTCTGCAAAAGGCGGCAGCGGTGCGACGACCATTGCGATGAATGTGGCGGAAATGCTGGCCCACGATTTTAAGTCCAAGGTTCTTCTTATTGATCTCGATATTCAGTTCGGTGATGTCGCACTGTTACTGGATTTAATGCCCGGTAATAATGTTATGGAAGCACTATTACAGCCTAGTCGTGTTGATCCGGTATTTTTAAAGGCGTTGATAACAACGCATGACAGTGGTCTTGATGTACTGGCTTCACCCGCTGATCTCAGTCCCATGGGAGGGATTTCCCCAGAGGGAATAACCCATCTTATTGATGCCGCTTCAGAGCTGTATGACTTCGTGATTCTAGATGTACCGCGAGTTCTGACGTCATGGACAATGGCCGCACTTCGCTACTCCGATCCTATCATGGTGGTTGGGCAGAATAATATGTCCACAATTCGTGATGCAAAATTGATCATAGACAAGCTAGCGCATGAAGGTGTTCCCACAGCCAATATTGAAGTGATTAATAACAGGGCCATGGCAAAAGAAGGCAGTGTTCCAATAGAAAAATTGAAAGAAACGCTGGGTATCGAAAGAATGCATAAGGCTACTAATGACTTTAAAACATCCGTGCATTCACAAAATCAGGGTCAGCCTCTTCAAGATGTTTCCAAGGGGTCGCATTTCACCAAAGATGTTCATGCCCTGGCGGACTATATCTATGTTTTACAAAACGGTGAGCATAAGAAGAAAGGCGGATTATTTAGCGGCTTATTTTCAAAATAAATATATTTTACTACCTTAGAAATGCGGAGAAGCGACGATGTCAAATGACAATTGGGATTATCAAGAGCAAGACATCAGCGAGACAGAAGAGACAGCTACGCTATCCGGTAGCACGGAGATGTACGAGCTTAAAACTCATATTCATCATAATTTGATGGATCAGGTCAATTTGAAGATTCTGGATGAATATGATGAGAAGACATTGCGTGATAAGTTAAAGGATGTCATTCGCGACCTAATAGAAAAAGAAAACACACCTTTAAATGCGAATGAAAAATTATTATTGGTAACAGACATTATTAATGAGGTTCTGGGCTTAGGTCCAATAGAGCCCCTTCTTGCTGATCCAACCGTATCGGACATTCTTGTAAATACCTATCGTCAAATCTATGTCGAGCGTAATGGAATGCTTGAAAAATCGCCTGTTCGTTTTCAAAACGATGAGCACTTAATGCGTATCATTGACAAAATAGCAAGCAATGTCGGAAGGCGTATCGACGAGTCATCGCCAATGGTAGATGCCAGGCTTGACGATGGTTCACGTGTGAATGCGATTATCCCGCCACTTGCGATAGATGGTCCTGCGCTGTCTATTCGAAAATTCAGTGTCGACCCCTATACGATGAGGGATCTACAGACTTTTAAATCCATTACGCCGGGCATGGCTGAGTTTCTTGCTGCTGCGGTTAAAGGGCGTCGTAATGTTCTTCTCAGCGGCGGTACTGGTAGTGGTAAGACAACATTGATGAATGTCATGTCCAACTATATCCCGGATAATGAACGTATTATAAGTATTGAAGATGCTGCGGAATTGCAGCTTCAACAACCCCATGTTATCCGTTTGGAAGTCCGGCCACCAAATATTGAAGGTCACGGCGAGATTGTGCAGCGCGATCTGGTGAAAAATGCATTAAGAATGAGGCCTGACCGAATTATTGTTGGCGAGGTGCGTGGTGCGGAAGCGCTGGATATGTTGCAGGCAATGAATACTGGCCACGATGGCTCATTGACGACGATTCATGCTAATAGTCCGCGAGATGCTTTAACCCGTCTTGAACATATGGTGGGCATGAGTGGTGTACCTATTCCCGCACTGGTTGTCAGGCAGCAAATAGCTGCAGCACTTGATCTGATTGTCAGTATCGAGCGTCTACCGGATGGAAGAAGGGTGATTAACAGTATTCAGGAAATTACCGGTATGGAAGAGAATGTGGTATCAGTGCAGGAAATCTTCCGCTTCCAGAGAGAATCAGTAGATTCTAGAGGGCATGTGATTGGTGCCTTTAAAGCAACGGGCATTCGCCCACAAATGATTAGTAAATTGAAGGAACGCGGCATTGTCCTAGACGATGTTATTTTTGATCCAGAACGTATATACGAATAGCGAGAATTAATGTGGAAAACGATATTGTTACAATATATTTAATCTCATTTCTTACTTTTATCGTTGTCATTATCCTGATAGAAGCGGCTTACCTGTTAGTCCGAGGTCTTCGTGAAGAAGGTTCAGTCAAAATGAACAGGCGCCTTAAATTACTGTCCGCAGGTGGTGCTCATGGCAAAGAAGTTCTTAACCTGCTGCGAAGAACAGATCTGAGTTCGAATGAAATCGTCAATCATTGGTTATCAAAGATACCGCGTATTAAAGTGGCCGACAGGACGCTAGAACAAGCAGGACTTACGATCAGTGTCTCTCGTTATCTACTTATACAACTATTCCTTATAGTCATCATCACTCTTGTATTAACTTATGGATTGGATTTTTATTATCTGGCCAGTTTGATTATTGGGATACCGTTGGGTTTTTTTCTACCAGCAATTTATGTGAGCATGAAACGAAAGGAACGGCTGGCTAATTTTACCGAGCAATTACCGGATACGCTTGATTACCTTGCACGAAGTTTACGCGCCGGCAATCCATTTTCTGCTTCATTAAAGGGTGTTGCCGATGAGATGCCTGATCCCACTGGAACTGAATTTGGTGTTTGCTTTGATGAAATGAATTATGGTCTGGAACTGGATGATGCCTTGAAGAATCTAGGTAGACGTAGCGGTAGTGATGAAATGAACATGTTCATTACCGCCGTTCTGATTCAGAGAACCACAGGCGGTAACCTGGCAGATGTGCTGAATCGTATAGCCACAGTTATGCGTGCAAGGGCCGGGGTAATACGCGATGTAGCAATCTTGTCAGCAGAAATGCGCGTGTCTGCATATATATTGATAGGCTTGCCCTTTTTCGTTGCCGGGGCAATGAGTGTTTTTAATCCAGGTTATATGACTGTTCTTTTTGATAATCCAGTCGGACAGTTTGTCATTCTCATGCAATTAGTATTAATGTTGATTGGCTATTTAATTATGCGACGTATGATCAACTTCCATGTGTGAAGAGGTATAGTATGGACACCATTTCTGGAATCTTAAATTATTTGAACACGGGTGACTATCAGAACCTGGTTCTTGTTTTGGTATTTATCACTACCGTATTGATAACGGTCGGTATAGCCCTTTGGGTTCTGTTTATTGATAATCCGACAGATCGTCGTCTGCATGAAATTGCAGATGGTCGGCAATTACGTGACCACAAGCCTCACAAGGAAGGTGTATTTGATGTTCTATGGCTTGAACCATTGGTTGGACTGATATTGCCCGCTGAGAATTGGGAACAGTCGAGAATTAAAAGCAAGCTGGTTCATGCTGGGCACATGGGGCCAAATGCTGTAAAAACTTTTATGGTGCTTAAGGTTCTGTTGGCAATTGTTGTGCCGTTATTTCTGGTGTTGCCATTTATCCTGCTTGGGACTATTCCTATAGATGAACCATATAAAGCCATACCGTTTCTGGTGTTGTCAGGCTTGTTGGGTTTTTACCTGCCTGATATAGTGGCTCATCAACAAAAGCAAGCTAGACAATTGCTGTTTACTGAAGGTTTCCCTGATGCAATGGATATGATGGTTGTTTGTGTTGAAGCGGGTCTTGGTATTGATGCGGCAATTGTTCGTGTGGCCGACGAAATAGGAGTAAGTCATCCGGAGCTAGCAAGAGAGTTCCACATGGTAGGTCTTGAATTACGTGCAGGTAAAACCCGACAGCAGGCTTTACGTGCACTGGGTGAACGCACTGGCGTGGCCCAGGTGCAATCTTTGGTAGCGTTACTTATTCAGGCAGAGCATTTTGGTACCAGTGTTGCCAGGGCGCTTCGTGAACATTCCGAGGAAATGCGCAACATCCGCATGCAAACTGCCAAGGAAAAAGCAGCTAAACTACCAGTTAAACTGATTTTCCCTCTTATATTCTTTATTTTCCCTGCATTGTTTTTAGTCGTATTGGCACCTGCTGCTATTCGTATCTATCAGGGATTTATTTTAGGAGCAGGCGGTGGTGGATAAAAAAGATATCAAGCAGTTGGTAAAATATGATAATTAACCAGTCTGCCAAAATAGCAATTTTGGTGTGTGTTTTATTGTTGGCAGGTTGTGCTGGTCAGGTAGAACCTGATGAACCAGTGAAACTCACGCCGGTTCCCCAGTTGCTTGAACAGGGTAATCGAAAATTACAGTCAAAGCACTATGTCTCAGCGATTTTCTTTTATCAGCAAGTTCTTGAGCAAGAATCGAATAATACCCCGGCTCTGTTGGGGATTGCGGATGCCAGTCTGGCGACCAATAAACACTCTGATGCTAGCAAGGGCTATGAAAACGTATTGACTAACGAGCCTGGCAATCTTCATGCAAATGAAGGTAAGGGGCTAGTTTACTTAAAACGATATGATTATGTGCGTGCCAAAAAGCAGCTTACTGAAGTACTGAGTAAAGATAAAACGCGTTGGCGTTCATGGAATGCGCTGGGTATTATTGCTGATCTGGAAGGCTTGCATGAAACCGCACAACAAAACTTTAAGAAGGCGCTCAGCGTCGATAAAGCGAATACTACGGTATTAAATAATCTGGGCTATTCTCTGATGATGTCACATCAATATCAGGCTGCAGAGAAAGTATTTCGTGAAGGCTTGAATTATGCACCGGGCTTCTTCCGCATTCGTAATAATCTGGCTATTTCCCTGGCCTGGCAATCACGTTATGATGAAGCAATTAATATCCTGGTAAAAGTGGTCAAGCATGAGATTGCTTATAACAATATTGGTTATATTGCGATGTTAAACAAACAGTACTCTGTGGCTGAAAATTATTTCAAAAAGGCCATTTTCATTAGCCCAAGTTACTATGTTCGTGCCGCACGTAATCTAGAAAAAGTCGAAAATCTGAAGCGACTTGGAATTGCGCCATAATCAGGTATTGCAAATGTATGTTACGTTTCTCCTGCTAATTAATAGCCTTAGCTGTTGGCGGAGTATTAGATTTTTGGCTGTTACAGGATTTATGGACATCGGAATGTCACATAACGTACGACTGATGTTAGGGCTTTCTGTTAATAATCGGTCGTGTAATTATTTAAGTGAACGAACATTCCGCTTTGCGTCCTGCAATAGCATTTTGTGAATCATGAAAATTCATGTCTGTTCAGTTACAAGTTAAGACATTATTACAGTTATACGTGGATCCCATGATAAAGAGATTACTGATCAATAGGCACGGCCAGACTAAATATCGTCAAACCGCCCCAGCGATTGATAGGAAAGAGTGTTTTTCTCTCAATATCGTGAATCAGCGTTAGGCTGCTGTTGATCAGGTCAGGATAGATACGTAGGTCACTTTTTTCCGAGAGGGTGCCAGATTGAACGCGAAAGCGGTTCCACAGGCGAGAGAGAGCCACGAGTGGAAGCAGACTGGCAAAAAAATACTCTGTGTGGAGGACCTTTAAGCCTGCATCTTGAATAGTCTGCTCGAGCTGGTGTTTGTTATAACGACGATAATGATCCAAAAAGATGTCGTGGCCAGACCACAGGGATTGGAATGCCGGTACGGTGATAAGTACATGGCCGTGGGAGGGCATCTGTTGGGTATATTGTCGCAGTAAGGCTACATCATCTTCCACGTGCTCGAGCACATCCATCATAAGAATTAACTCTTGCTCAACATGTGATAGAGACTGGGTAAAGGTCAGCTTTTTATTGTTGTGTTGCTCTTCGCAGATGGGTTCTGCATAGCCGGGGTCGACGCAGATTGCGCTTTGGCAGATGTCTGCATCCAAAAGCCAGCGAGAGAAAAAGCCAGAGCCTGCACCAATATCCAGAACCTCGGGCACTTTTATGCCTTTAAGGAAGTCCTCCAGGGCTCGCCCTTTGGATACGTAGTACCAGTGCTCAGCCAACCGCTCACCCAGAAGGTGTTCTTCCTTAAGATCCATATGAATACCCTAGCCCTAGCTCATCCGGCAATTTTGAAAGCCATTTGACCTATTGAATTTTGTGTTAACCTATTTGTTGCACTCGCGGCTTGAATCCGCAGATGTTTATTTACTTTTTCTGGCGACGTAATATTGCGTCCATAATAGCTTATCAGAACGGCGATCTATTAATTGTTTCTCAATCCATTGTTCAAGCTGTAGCCCTTTTATTCCAAAAAACTCGGCAATAAAAGGTAAATATAGACCACTCTTGTGACATTCTAAAGTCTCGAAACATGCCTCTTTTAACTGGTGTTTGACAGTAATATCAGTCATCAGGTTAATATGACCGGTTTCTGAGACTGGTTCATTATAGATCCATTTAACAAGCTGGATTATGCCAGGTAATAAAGCGAATCTAGCTGTAAGCTCCAAAGTGCTATAGCGTTGAGGGGTTGATAAAATGAGTATACCGCCAGGCTTTAGAATACGATTAATCTCTTTTAGCATTGTTGATGAAAATTTTGTGTGTTCAATTACCTCAGAACATAATACTAAATCAAAACTACCATCAGCAAGCTTGGAAGATATCATATCATCAATAAGCAGGCTTATATTTTGATACTTAGGTAATAGTAATTTTACATGCTCTAAATATGCGTGTTCAATATCAACAGCAATAACTTTTGAAAATAATTTAGATAGGACCGGTAAATAGATGCCTGAACCGGGGCCAACTTCTAAAGCAGCTTCAGCAGGAGTGCCTGGAGCATATTTATGTATGGCAGAAATAATCCAGTTACGACGTGTACAATGTAACCAGCGGCGCGTTTCATTCCTGGACTTATAAAGTGTTTCCTGTAGCTCAACAAGCGCCTGTTTTTTCGCGTAATTTGTGGGCATAAATATGTCTACATTTTCGTAGGAAGTTCAATTCGATGCTTTTGTATTATCTGAGCGTACCGAGGGATGTCTTTCACCAATACGGAGTTAACATCATCGTCATATACCAATACAAAATCTCCTCGCTGCATAAGTAACTGCCGAAGGGCATCTGAGCGGGTACATACAACATAATCGATCTGGTAGGCATCAAATGTAGCTTCCCAGCCTGGCTTTCCTTCCACAATTTTCAGGTACTCAGATAAAAATTTGTCACCATACACGTCAGCCCGACCATCAATGAAGACCAATTGATCGGGGTATAGCTGTTCGATGAGATAGCCTCCAAAGCCGTATGTATTGAACATTCGCCCATTGAGGCCTGTCGAATGGATAAACTCCGTGGCGTAAAGTGGAACCACTTGGTTGATTCGTTCACGATTATTGTTCTGATAGCTGGGATAGATTAGGAGTATGGCGATGATAATGATGGTCAACACTGACCAGTTGAGTAGATACTCTTTATCACCTAGATCCTCGCGTGCCACTTCCATTCTACCAAAAAAATAGCGATTACGTATTTTCTGCCAGTTCACCTGC
>JAGLQT010000218.1 GCA_023136715.1 Gammaproteobacteria bacterium
AGATGGTGCCCTGGCGCGAAGCCAAAGTGCACGTACTCACCCATACATTGCATTACGGCATGGGCGTATTTGAAGGCGTGCGCGCTTATCAGACTGACAAAGGTGCGGCGATTTTTCGTCTTGAAGAACACACGCGTCGCCTGTTCGATTCAGCGCATATCATGCAAATGAAAATGCCGTTTGATAAAGCGACTATTAGCGAAGCTCAGCGTCAGGCAGTCAGTCAAAATAATCTTGATACGGCTTACATTCGCCCGATGTGTTTTTATGGTTCGGAAGGCATGGGTCTGCGTGCGGATAACCTGAAAGTGCACGTCATCATTGCGGCGTGGGAATGGGGTGCTTATCTGGGTAAGGAAGCGCTGGAAAAAGGCATTCGAATTCGTACTTCTTCGTACACCCGTCACCATGTCAATATCAGCATGTGTAAGGCGAAAGCCAACGGCCACTATATCAATTCCATGTTGGCGCTACAGGAAGCGCTGAGCTGTGGTTATGATGAAGCCATGTTGCTGGACAATGAAGGTTATGTTGCAGAAGGCAGCGGTGAGAATATCTTTGTGGTACGTGATGGCGTGATTTACACACCTGATTTAACTTCAGCCCTGAATGGCATTACCCGAAGCACTTTGTTCGAGTTGGCCAGTAGCCAGGGTATTGAGATTCGTGAAAAACGCATCACCCGTGATGAAGTCTATATCGCCGACGAAGTTTTCTTTACCGGTACAGCGGCAGAAGTCACTCCCGTTAGAGAAGTTGATGATCGGACTATCGGTGCTGGTGGACGTGGTCCAATTACAGAAAAACTACAGACGATGTATTTCGATTTAGTGCATGGGCGTTTAGATATGCGTCCTGAATGGCTAACCCTTGTTAAGTAGTTTGTTGAAAAGATTTAAACAGGAACTGAATAATGCCTAACCCAAAAACTGTTGATCAAGAAGATCTTGATGTGCCAAATGAAACCATGGTGCATGAAGTTCATAGCAATGTGCTACCGATACATTGCCCGATGCCGGGTTCAAGTTTGTGGAATTCGCATCCACGCGTTTATATTCCGGTAGAAGAAACGGGTTCGGCTAAATGCCCGTACTGTGGCTGCGAATACATTCTTAAGGATTAATAAAAGCGATTATGCACGTTCAAATACCTTCTTTTGAAAATGCCAAAGTACTGGTGGTTGGTGATCTCATGCTCGACCGCTACTGGCATGGCCCTACCTCACGTATTTCACCCGAAGCACCTGTGCCTGTCGTGCACGTCAGTGAAATTGAAGAGCGCCCCGGTGGCGCTGGCAACGTCGCTTTGAATATCGCCATACTCGGCGCAAAAAGTACCGTGCTGGGTTTGACTGGTAACGATGATGCAGCCAAAGCCCTGGAAAAAACTTTACAGGCATCCGGCGTGAATACGCATTTTATAAAGCTTGAAGATAATGCCACGGTCACCAAGTTACGGGTGATGAGCCGTCACCAGCAATTGATCCGTCTGGATTTTGAAGATGGTTTTATCGGACAGGATTTGTCCGTTATGGAAGCTGAGTTTATCAAGTTGCTGGATGATCACGATGTCGTGGTCTGTTCAGATTATGGCAAAGGCAGTTTGCGTAATATTCAAACACTGATTGCTTTATGTAAGGAAAAAAATATTCCAGTACTGGTTGATCCCAAAGGTAATGACTTTGGTAAATATGCCGGTGCCAGTTTAATCACACCTAATCTTTCTGAGTTCGAAGAAGTGGCTGGTCACTGCGCGAATGAAGAAGAGTTAGTTGCAAAAGCAGGACAGGTGTGTGAAGAAAATCAACTCGGCGCTTTGTTAGTGACGCGCAGTGAGCACGGTATGAGCCTGATCGAAAGTGACAGGACGGTGACGCACTTACCAACACGCGCACGCGAAGTTTATGATGTCACCGGTGCAGGCGATACTGTGATCTCGACATTGGCCGCGGCGTTGGCTGTCGGACAGGATTTGCCTCAAAGCACCGCATTGGCTAATTTTGCAGCTGGCCTGGTGGTGGCTAAATCTGGAACAGCCAGTGTCACCGTTGAAGAGTTACAGCTGGCGAATCGTGAATATTTTAAAGTTGAACGTGGTGTGCTGGATGAAGCCAGCTTGTTCAAGGCGATGGATGCTTGCCGCGAACACGGTGAAACCATCGTCATGACCAATGGTTGTTTTGATATTTTACACGCGGGTCACGTCACGTATTTGCAGCAGGCGCATGAGCTGGGTGATCGCCTGGTGGTAGCGGTAAACATTGATGAAACAGTAAGCCGTTTGAAAGGCCCTGACCGCCCGGTTAATAATGTTGATTACAGAATGCGAATGTTGGCTGCGCTGGAATGTGTGGATTGGGTTGTGCCATTTACCGAAGATGAGCCAACACGTTTAATCTGTGAATCAAATCCTGATATTCTGGTTAAAGGTGGTGATAACGACCCGGATATAATTCCTGGTGGTGACTGTATTCGTGCAGCCGGTGGCCAGGTAAAAGTTTTATCTTATGTGGACGGTGTTTCGACCACAGAAATTATTGGTTCGATCAGGGAAAAGGGATAAACGATTTAATGGCCACTGCCGTTTCAGTTGATGTGCTCATTGCTGGTGGTGGCATAGCTGGTTTATGGACGCTAGCCCGGTTAAAGCAGGCTGGTTATAAAGTTGTTTTACTCGAAGCTGAATCTTTGGGCGCAGGTCAAACCCGTTTCGCACAGGGCATTATTCATGGTGGAACCAAGTACGCGTTAACCGGAAAGCTAACTGCTTCCTCAGAAGCTGTCGCTGATATGCCAGCTTTATGGCGTGATTGTCATGAAGGTAACGGTGTGCTGGATTTGTCTAAAGCAACGCTGTTATCAGATGCGCACTATCTATGGTCAACTTCCAGTTTAACTTCCCGTGTGTCCGGTTTTTTTGCCAGCAAGGTGATGCGTGCTCGTACTAATGAGCTTGATGAAAGTACCCGGCCCGAATTATT
>JAGLQT010000219.1 GCA_023136715.1 Gammaproteobacteria bacterium
TACGTGCGATAGCGGAACCTGTGAAGCAATCGATACTGGCGATTAAAAGTGGCAGCTTTAAATACACTAACGATCTATTGGCAGTGGAAGGTCGGGATGATCAGCACTATGAATTTAGCTTTAAAAAAATAGTGCTGACTGCGGGACAGGGTAATGCTGATTTATTATCTGAGCTTGGCCTACAGCAACCCGAGATGCAGTTGCGACCTCTAAAAATGGTGATGTTACGTGGTGGGCTTTCTGAAATGGTGTTTGCGCATTGCATGGGCGCTAGTGTTAACCCAAGAATCACGATCACCTCAAACCGTGATGAGCATGGTGAAGTGGTCTGGTATCTGGGTGGGCAATTGGCAGAAGATGGCGTTGAGCGTTCTGATGCACAGCAGATTGAACAGGCAAAAGCAGAATTGTCTGAATTGATCCCATGGCTGGATCAGTCGAAATGCCAGTGGGCAACATTGGACATAAATCGTGCAGAAGTGAAGAAGCCTGGAACAAAGAGACCCGATACATTTTTTGTGGAACAGCAGGACAGGGTGATTACAACATGGCCAACAAAAATGGCCTTATCACCACTGATGGCTGAGAGCGTTCTTGAAGTAATTAACAATGAAAAACTTTCTTGTGTGGATGATACAGAGTTGCCATCGTGGTCAACGCCATCTTATGCAAGTTTGCCATGGAATGAAGAAACAAGGTGGTTAATGTGATTGATGTAAGACCTTTAGGATCGACGGGTATAGATGTTAGTGCACTGGGTTTAGGTACGGTCAAGTTTGGTCGTAATGAACAGGTAAAGTATCCGCAGGATTTTAAAATTCCGGGTGATAAGGATGTGATGCGGATTCTGGATCTGGCCTGGTCTCTGGGTATTAATTTTATTGATACGGCACCTGCCTATGGTACCAGCGAGGAGCGTCTGGGTAAGCTAATGGGGCAGCGGCATGACTGGGTTGTCGAAACCAAGGTCGGCGAGATTTTTGAAAATGGGCAGTCACATTTTGATTTTTCCGCTAATCATACGCGTGAAAGTGTTGAGAATAGCCTGAGAAAATTAAGGCGTGATTACATCGATGTCGTATTAGTGCATTCCAATGGCGATGATATGAATATCATTCATCAGCAGGAAGCCCTGGCTGAACTTGACAGGTTAAAACAAAAAGGCCTGATCAGGGCCTTTGGTATGTCGACGAAAACAGTCGAAGGTGGCCTGTGGGTGGTTGAGCATTGCGATGTGGTGATGGCAACCTGCAACCTTGAATATAATGAGGATCAGCCGGTTCTTGATAGAGCTCGGGAGTTAAACAAAGGAGTTGTTGTGAAAAAAGGCCTGTTGAGTGGTCATGCTAAAGTTGCAGCAGGTGGTTCTGGAATAGAGCGATCATTTGAACATGTGTTAAGACAGCCTGCTGTGAGCAGTATGATTGTCGGTACGATAAATACGCATCATCTTAGAAATAATATAGAAATCGCACAGCAGTATAGTTCTGTAGCGGATTGACCATGTCTGATGCACCAAGACGATATCTGATTGTTGGCCCTTCCTGGGTGGGCGATATGGTGATGGCGCAGTCGTTATTTATCACATTAAAAAAAATTTACCCTGATTGTGTTATTGATGTAGTAGCACCTGAATGGTCTTTGCCGATTCTTGAAAGAATGCCTCAGGTCAATCAGGGCATAGCTTTAGCTATTGGACATGGTGAATTTTCACTGCTGGCAAGAATAAAAAAGGGCCTGTCATTACGTAAACGGGGCTACACACATTCCATCGTGTTACCACGTTCATGGAAGTCGGCTCTGGTCCCTTTTCTTTCTGGAGCAAAAGTTCGCACCGGCTATCGAGGTGAGATGCGTTATGGTTTGCTGAATGATATGCGTCATCTGGATAAAAATATTCTCAAGCAAACAGTACAACGTTATGTTGCACACGCCTATGAGGATGCCTTAAACGGGGCGCCAGAAATCCCGTTTCCAGGGCTGGAGATCAATAGGAATAATCGTGATCGATTAATTGAAGAGCTCAGTCTGGATGTATCACGACCTGTTATTGCTATGATGCCAGGTGCAGAATATGGCTCAGCAAAACAATGGCCAGAGAACTATTACAAGGAACTTGCCGTTTTATTAGTAGGCAAGGGCTATCAAGTCTGGGTAATTGGTTCAGAGAAGGAAAAGGCGTTGGGACAAATTATTGTCGATGGCTCAGGTCAGTATGCAGTCAATCTTTGCGGTAGAACTGAACTTGTTGATGCTGTTGATCTTTTGTCATGCGCTGAGCAAGTGGTAACTAATGACTCGGGACTGATGCACGTTGCAGCGGCGGTAGGTGTTGAGCTTAATGTGATTTATGGCTCATCAACGCCTGAATACACGCCCCCTTTAACTCCTGATGACAAGATGAATATCTTTTATAGTGGTTTGCTCTGTAGTCCCTGCTTTAAGAGAGAGTGCCCGCTTGGCCACACTGATTGCCTGGTTGGAATAAATCCTGAAAATATTTATTCGAGTATTATTTCTTAGTTTCCCATTTTGATCTGACTTTAGTTATTTCGTCTTTAGGGAAAAAGTGAGTGAAATATTTTGAGTTGCATATTTTGTCCAGATATTCATCAGGTAGTTTTACATTTGTTTGAAAATCTTTGTATGTATTGTAGTAATTCTTTTTTGAGCTAAGGTTTCTCCTTTTTATTTTAAATTCCTGAAAACCAAGGAAGTCTCGTATTAGTGATTCTTTTTTTGAATCATCAAGGTCGAAACGTAGAACAAGAAGGCTGATATTTTTTCTAGACAATGTTAAATGGCCGTCTTCCGGGAAAGGTTCAGAATAAACGTCTATACCAAAATGTGTTTTTATATTGTCATCAAACCACGATAGTGTTTTGTTATGGTCGATGTTGTTAAGGAAAAAACTCCTGAGTTCATCGGTCGTGTGGTTTGAGTCTTTAAATAATGAGCCGGTGTAATCCTCGAATAACTGAAAAAATGCTGAAACATCTCTGCCAATAGGCTCTCTGATTAGCGAGATGATTTTTATGGGTTTATTGTTTAACGACCAATGGTGTAGTTCCATGGACATCCAGTTGTCTTCTCCTATGTGATGCGCGTGTCCTACAGCACCAGTGTATTGATTTTTTAAAGAACTAAATATGGATGATGAGGCAACTTTCCCCATCTGGAATATAAAAACGGGTACGTTTTTTTCGAGCTTTCTTCTAAATGTATATCGTTTAATAGTTTTTCGTAGGTTTTTGCCAAACAATCTGAAAGACTTGTATGCGTGGCTTGATTTAAGGTGTTTGATCATGTTGTTATTTTATAGGTTGATGTTTTCTGTGTTATGCAGGGAAAGACCGCGTTCACAGTAGTAGCTGTTATTTCGCATCGAATTTTCAAGAATGCTTAGGTTTTTATCTTCGAGTTCATACCAGCGTTCGTGGTATAGATGATACTGGATAGCAGAAAACTTGGTGTTATGAATGTCTACACCTATATACCTTAGGCGCCATTCAATATCGCTGTCCTCACCCCAGCCTGCAGCGACAAAGTCTTCATTGAAGCCATTGATCTTGTTCAGGTCATCTTTGTGACATGAAAAATTACAGCCAAGAATTCTAATATGGCGGTTTTCGGTAAAACGTTGTAAAGATTTTAGGGTTATGCCTTGCCCAGGGTGATTGGTTTTGTCAGTGAGAAGACGAGGAAATAATAATAGATACAAGAATGGATTAAAAAGGCGTGCTAGTTGTAATTTCCCGTTGCGTATCTCATTAGATATCTTAGGGCCAAGTTCGGTACGTCTCCCCGCACTTGCATGGCTGGGAGTCATGTATGCTTGATGCGCCTCGATGAAAAATGGGTGAGGAATGCAGTCACCATCAATGAAGATCAGGTGCTCAGTGTGAGAGAAGGCAATGGCTCTGTTTAGTGCTCTATTTTTTCGAAAGCCAATATCATCCTGAGTCAGATGGTAAAAATTATCATGTCGTGACGACCAGTTTTCTGTGGTTTTTTTCATGTCCTCACAGTTACCGTCTTCTGAAACGATTATTTCAAAATTCTTGCTGCTCTGTATTTCTAGAGCTTTTAATATCAATCCGAGCGCTATGCTGTCTTTGTAAACGGAGATGATGATGCTTGTTATTGGTTGTTGCATTACGTGACTTGAGGTTTTCAGTTATTTGAATAAAGATTTTAAGAAAAGTTTGAGTTTTTTTATTCCACGTCTAAAGGGTAAGTGCAAGTTTTTTAGAAATAGCATTATCCTGTCATTTGTATCTGGCGAAATTATATTTTTTAATACATATACGGTATCAGTATTATCTTTATACCATGGCGTATAACCGTTTATATCCATCCAGTTACGTATTTCATCAATATATGGGTTGATGTAGGCTGCGCCATGCGTTTCGATGGAAACAACAGCGGGACGACTTTTCATATGTTTAATAACAAACCATTCACCACCCTCAATATCTATACTGAGTAGATCTATGCTGCCGTCATCTATTTGGTCAAAGGTAGTTGCCTCTACTGTGAATTTGTCACCTTCCTGAACCGTATAACCATCGTTGATAATGGACGGGCTGCTGCTAAGGGCGCTGGAGAAGGTTGAGGCGCCTCTTTGTACTAGGTCAAGGCTGCCTGTAAAATCACAAAGAGCGACCGTATGAAGTTCAATGTTTTTTCTATCGGAAAAATGTTCTTTGATACGTTTAATTGAATCTGGGTCAGGCTCTATCAAAGTGCTCCTGATGTCATTGACGATGAAGTTGTATATGTTTGATGTCTCTGGGTAGTAGACGCCAACTTCTGCTGCATGCGTAGGAGAGAAACCTTTTTGCTTAAGTTTATTGAATAATGTGTTATCAAGTTTGTGATTCATGAGGGTTAACCGTGATTGTTATTCAGATATTTATTGATAATTTGCCTATGGTATTTGGCAGTGTCTGAGTTGGTAGGGGTCGAAGCTGAAGCAAGGGGTAAACTTAGGCGATTATTATTACTATTGAGTGTTTGCCATCTGAGCGAGGTAGCTGATTTGCGTTTCGGATAAAAGGCAGCGGTTGGTGTATCCAGAGCGCCAGCCACATGAAGTGTTCCTGTTGAACCGCTTATAAACAGGTTGGCAATTGAGAGTAGTTTTGCAAATTCAGCTATTCCTTTGTCTGAGCTATGAATAATATGATCGCAGTGTTTTATTAGTTCAGATAGTCGTTTGGCAATATTCTCTTCTCCCGGTCCAGCGGTTAGCACGAAGAACAGAGGGTTATTCTCTGATAGCAGCGTGACGAGCTCGGCGTATTGCTCAATAGATAAGTTGGTCGCTGAGCCACCACTACCCGCATGAACAAAGACAAGTTTTTTGTTTGGCTCGATATTATTATTAGCATAGAAGTTTTCTCTGATTTTCAGAATTTCTTTTTCAGGGAATTTCAGAAGAGGAGGCTTCAGGGAATAGCTGTAATCTATACCGTAGTAGTTATCCATGAATGCAGCAAGATCGGTATTGTATTCATGCTCCGGTTTTTCGGAACGTGAACGTCGCTGTTTCAGCGTGTGGTTGTACATGACCTGATCTATTCTTGACGCCGGTGCAAAGCGGTGGCGGATGCCTGCAAAAAATAGAGCTAACGCAACGCGTGGTGTCGAATGCAGGTTGAGCACAGCATCAATGTTTGCAGCTCTTAGTTTTGATGTGGTTTTTATTAAGCCAGGAATTCCTTCGCACTGGTCATCGACAATGATTTCATCGATCCATGGGCAGAGCTCGGCCATGGGCTTGGTGTATTCCGGAACGAGCGTATAGATGGCCGATTCTGGAAAAGCCTGTTTGACCATCTGAAAAGTTGGCCAGGCCAGCATAAAGTCGCCCAGTTTGTCATTACGAATAATGAGTATGTTTTTTGGCGCTGCTGGCATTGTTAGTGTTTGATTTGCTGCTCAAGTAAGGTTTGTAATTGCTTAAAGTGCTGCTCGTTGT
>JAGLQT010000022.1 GCA_023136715.1 Gammaproteobacteria bacterium
TGTACGTGGCTAATACCGGTAATGGCCGCGTTTCAATATTTGGTAATGATGGCGTCTTCATTCAGTCTATTACTGGTCGTGGAGGTGAGACTTTCGAGCCGGTGCAGGTGTTCGTTGATGCGCAGGAGAGAATTTATGTGCTGGAAACTCGCGATGACGGCATCGTTTCGGTGTTCAAGCATGACGGTTCTTTGATCAAGCGCCTGAGTGCCAGCAACATCAAGAAAATCACTGGTAGTGAAGCTGAGCTGGAAGCAATGGCGATTGATGATACCGGCCTGATTTATTTGGCCGACAATAGTAGCGGGCGTGTTTATCAAATTAACTGGGAATCAAGAAAGTTACTGGCTTCTTTTGGTAGCAAGGGACGGCAGCGTGGTCAGTTCGAGAGAATCACCGGCCTGGCGGTGTTGCCCAATGGTCAGGTTGCAGTTGCCGACAGTTATAATAAGAAAATAGAAATTTATCGTCTACCTGAGACCGGGCATCAGGTTTCTGTGCAAAAGCGCTTGCCAACAGTTGGTTACGAGCGTCCTATCAAAATGAAATGTAATGCTGCTTATCGTCTACAGGGTGGTAGTTCATTATGCCTTGATGATGATGGCAAAAAGGCGGGCATTTACAGCAGTTCGGGTCGAATGAAAAAGGCCTTTGAAGGCGTGCTTGAAAATCCAGTGGCCGCTTCAGTTGATGATCAAAATATCGCGATATTAGATGGTGACTCGCTGAAAATTTATCGTCTGGATGGTCGCCTGCGTTACACCTCGGCTTCGTCGGGTAGTGACGAAGGTCAGCTGGATTCACCGCAGGGCGTGTTCTTTCGCGATGACAAAATTTATATTGCCGATACGGGTAATCAACGTATCCAGATATTCTCCAAAGACGGTATTTTCCTGGAACACATAAGTAATCCTGAGTCGGGTCGTAAGTTGTTTGATGAGCCATCGCGCGTGGTTGTTGATGCCAACAATAATATGTATGTGCAGGAAAACGCTAGCAATCAGGTGCTGGTGTTCTCGCCGGACCGGAAACTCCTGTACCGCATTGATGGTCGAGGTGGTGCCTCGCAAGGGTTTGAAGCTATTTATGATATTGCTGTCGATTCGGACAATAATCTATACGTGCTGGCGGCTATCGATGGTAATGAATCAACCATACAGGTATACAGTGGCCCGAATAAGGTGATCTCCATGGGTGCATCAGCGGCACAGGGCTCGGGTATGCTGGCACCCACTCGACTTTCGATTGCGCCGTCACGCAAGACAGTTGTGAGTGTTTATGACAAGGAAAGAAAGGCGCTGCTCAATTACAAATACATGCAGCTGCCAGCCAAGCTGGGTGGTCTGGTGGTTGCTGGTTCCATCAAGCAAACGCATTTGTCCTGGAAAAAAGTACCGGGTAGTTATGTCAGTCGTTACAAGGTTTATGGCGCCCCGGATAAGCTCTCGGATTTTAAATTTTTATTAGATGTTGATGCCAGCGAAGCGGTTATCAAGCATAAGCAGACTGCGCGCCATCTTTATTACAGGGTGAGCGCGGTAAGCGGCTTTAGTGTTGAAGGTGAGCAGTCGAATATTCGCGAAGATGATTTCCAGATTGGTTATGCGCATTACCGAAATAAGGATTATGTAAAAGCTGAAGAGGTATTTGCACAGTCTTATCAGGTAAATAACAGTCACGGCGAGGTGCTGAAATATCTTGGGCTATCAGTTCTTGAACTGGGTAAGGTTGAAGCTGCGGTAGGGTATTTCCGCGAGCTGACCATGTTGCCGGGTTATGAAGCTGAAGGACTTAACTACCAGATTAAAGCTCTGGTGGGCATGGAGGATTACGTTGCAGCCAAGGCGGTTGTAGATAAGGTGATCGCTGATAATACTGCCAGCACTGACACTATTGTTTATTGTGGCGAGCTGAGCCTGATCATGGGTGATGCCATCGGTGCGGTGACCTGTCTGGAGCAGGCACTGGCAAAAGAACCAAAAAATGTGAAGGCTCACTTCCTGATGGGTAAGGCTTACATCAAGCTGGGTATTATTGATAAAGGGATTGCAGAGTTTAGAGCTGCGGTATCGATTAATAAGAGAGACCCCGATGTCTGGTATCAGGCAGGCCTGGTTTATAGAGACCTGAAAAAATATAAAAGTGCGGGTGCTGGTTTCCGCAATGCGCTCATACTGAAGCCGAATTTCACAGAGGCCCGGATAGCCTTGGCAGAGGTTTATCTTGAGCAAAGACAGTATGACAAGGTCAAGAATATCGCGATCAAGTTGGCGGGTAATAAAGAGACGGCATCACATGGTCAGTATTTGTTAGGTATTACGGCACTGGCTACCAATCAGGATGGCCAGGCTTTGTTAGCACTGACCAAGTCCACGCGTGCAGATCCAGCAAATGCGAGGGCATGGCTAGCTCTGGTCGATGTTTATATCAAGATGAATCAGAACGAGAAAGTGCGTGGTGCGTTAGTGAGTGCAGTCAAAGGTGATGAGAAGTCATTTGATGCGGCTTATCGTCTGGGTGAACTGGATTTTGATGCCAGGAATTATGCCGAAGCCGCCAGCAGTCTGGAAATAGCCGCTAACCTCAAACCTGACCATTATGGTGCCAGATATAAGCTGGCTTATGCGCAATATCGTACCGGTATTTATCAGCAGGCGGATAATCATGCTGCCAGTGCGGTGAAGCTGGAACCCAGGAATTATGCCCCTCTTGCGCTACAGGCGAGCATTGCCAACAAACAGGGTAAAACAGGTAAGGCGATTGATCTGATCAAGCGTGCGATGAATTTGAAGAAAAACTCGGCCAGCCTGTACACCACGTTGGGTTCTTTCTATGCTGGTAATAGTATGTTCGATCAGGCGAAAGCGGCACTGGATAAGGCTGCAACGCTGGATACGAGCTCGGCTAAACCTTATTTGCTTCTGGGGGCGCTGTATTCCAAACGTCGCTTATTTGATCAGTCGATTAAGGCTTACGATAAAGCGGTGAAGTTGAATCCTAGTCCGGGAAATCATCAGGCGCTGGATGCTGCTTACGCAGAGAAGAAAAGGTCGATGGAATTTGGTTCCAATGCGCCTCAGCTTGCACTTAATGATTTACGCCTGAATAAGATTTTCTCAGCGGCTTACAAGCAGTACAGCAAAAAGCCGATTGGTTATGTGAATGTGCAGAATATTGGTTCACAGAACTACAGCAATTTGAAGCTAACTTTTAGTGTTAAAGGTTATATGGATTTTCCATCAACCAGGGAAATTCCTGTGTTGAATGCAGGTAGAACTTTGAAGGTTCCCCTGTATGCGACTTTCAATAACAGGGTGCTGGAAATCGATGAGGATACTGGTGTGCAGACCGAGGTGGCGGTGAAATATACCCGTGCTGGCCGCGCTGATTCGATCAAGGTAACACAGCCTATGACGATCTATGGCAAGAATGCCATTGTCTGGGCGCAACCTAATATGGTGGGTTCCTTTGTCACACCTAAGGACGATACTTTACGCGATTTTGTACGGCAGGCGTTTAACGAGAACAAGCCTAAGGCCGATGTTATTAATCGCTCTGTTTTGACGGCGATGACCATGTTTGATGTGTTTACAGCGCACGGTATTAAATACGTGGTTGATCCTAATAGCCCATATTCTAATTTATCAGAACATAGTGTCGATTATGTGCAGTTCAGTCGCGAAACACTGAAATTCAAGAGCGGTGATTGTGATGATCTTTCGGTGTTAATGAGTACAGCGCTGGAAAATCTTGGTGTTGAGACGGCTATTCTGGATGTGCCCGGACATTTGTTGATGATGTTTAATACCGGTGTGCCAGAAGCTGAGCGTCATCAGATAAGTGCAAACGATGATCTGTTGGTCATCCGTAAGGGTCAGGTCTGGATTCCTGTTGAGGCGACTATGATTGGCACGACTTTCCTTGAAGCATGGTCGGAAGGTTCAAGAAAATATCATGAGCATGCATCGAAGAAAAAGCTAAAAGTTATTCCTATGCGGTCGGCCTGGAGCGAATATACACCGGTGACATTGAAGCCTGCCGGTTATACACTGGTTGTACCGGATAAGGCACAGGTTGCACCGATTGTTGTGCGCGAGAAGAATTTATTGCTGGAGAAGAGTCTTGATGATCTGGTAACGCCTTATCGTGCAATGGCAAGGATGGATCCTTCAAATACGGAAGCGCGTATGCAGGTGGCTATCATCTATGCCAAGAATGGGCTGTACAGGGCGGCAGAGAGAGAGTTTGATAAGGTGCTGGATGTGGATCCTGATAACAGTGCGGTTTATAACAACCGTGGCAATATCTATTTCAGCAAGCAGGATTTTGAGCGAGCTATTGAAAGTTATGCTTATGCAGAACAGCTTGCGTCCAATGATGCCGGAGTTAAAATGAATCTATCAATGGCGCATTACAAGTTGGCAGATTTTCAGATGGCAAATAGCAAGTATAAAGAAGCGCGAAAGATCGATAGCAGCGTTAATAAGAAGTATGCAGGCTTTATTAAGTTGTTAAGTCGGTGATTTTAGACCGTTGGGTACATAAGAATTTAATTGAAAGTTTTTTATGTGGTATTAATGGGGTTAGTTAAAACGTAAGTTCGGAGGGGTGGTGATGAAAAAAATTACAATAGTATTAATGTTGATGTTCTGTGTACCTGCATTGTCTATGGCTGCTGAGCAGATGAAAAAAGAAAATAATGTTGTCGTAAAGAAAGAACAGAAAAGTGTGTTTAAAGGGCTACTGTACCGTGTATGGGGTAAGTTGCGTAGTTTGAGTCCGAAAATGAGTAATCGTAATCGCAGTCGTTCAGTGATTACTGCGGGAGTTCGTGGTGCCGAAACAACCGATAGTTTGATTGATCCCTATTGGAAAGGTGATAAGACCGATGATCCTGACTATATTAAGGAATTAACCGCATTTAATAATGCTCATCAGTTGGCAGAGAGTGGTGATTTACAGGCTGCAGTGAAAGCATTTTCTTCGTTTATCAGTGATCATGATGATAGTAGTCTGAAAGCCAATGCTCAATTTGCCATGGGTATCAGTTATGGTGGAATGGGGCAGACAAAGTCGAGTGTGAATACGCTTCGTGCTTTTATAAAAGAGAACCCTACTCATCCTATGGTGGCCGATGCTAAACAGGTGATTGCTGAATTACAGTAATCATTGGTGATTTACTTAATGGCCAGAGTGTTATAGATGCTCTGGCTTTTTTGTGTCTGAGACTTATATGTCGTTAGAAATTATTTATCAGGACGAGTATCTGATTGCGGTTAATAAACCCAGTGGTTTGTTATCGGTGCCTGGCCTTGGTGGGCCAAATCAGGACTCAGTTGCAACACGTATGCTGGAAATAAATCCAGAAGTGAAAATAGTACATCGGCTCGATTGCCTTACCTCCGGTATTATGCTGCTGGCGCTTGGGCTTAAGATGCAGCGTGAGTTGAGTCGGCAATTTCATGATAGAAAAATAAACAAACAATATATTGCTGAAGTACGTGGTGTCCTGAGCGAGCAGCAAGGACTTATTGATATCCCGATGAGGGGAGATCCTGATGACCGGCCAAGACAAATTATTGACTACCAGCATGGAAAAGCCGCGACTACTCAGTGGCAAGTTGTGGCTGCCGAAGCAGATAGAACGCGTTTATTATTGAAGCCGATTACCGGGCGTACGCACCAGCTTCGGATTCACTGCATCGCTATCGGACATATTATTGTTGGTGATACTTTGTACGGCGATGACAGGGAAAAGCAGGAACAAAGAATGTTGCTGCATGCAGAAACGATAGATTTATTTCATCCGGCGACAGGTGCGGCGATGAGTTTAACTGCGCCCTGTGGTTTTTAGGTCGATCCTAAGGATTGCCCCATCCAGATAACACGCTTGTGCTAAACAGGTGGCCACGAAAATCAAAAATTGCGCCATTACGGGTGATTTCTACCAGCACTAAATCATAGCCAACGGCATCACCTTCTTCCATAAAACGATCATTGATCACCAGGCTTCGTTGCATGGGTGCGCTGGAATAGACGTGTGCTGAAAAAATCATATTAGGAATCTGTTGGCGAATATTGGCGGGTAATTCGTCGATAGTTACTAGTGATTTTGAAATCTCTGGCGCAGCTATTTCTATGCTGTTGTTATTTTGTTCTGATGTTGCTTGCTCAGAAACAGGTGTACTTATTGGCTGAGTTTCTGTAACGATAGGGACTGGTGATGGCATGCTAATCACGGTGGCAATATTTTTGTCTGTGGCTTCATGATTGTTTATTTCAGTATTGAGGCTGGGCGCAATATTTTGAGTGTCGGTCTCTGGCTTCAGGAAATAAATTAATATAAAAACATTGAACATCAGTACCGCAATCAGAACCCAGGGCCATAAGGCTCTTTTTTCCTGATGGTAGTTTAGCGCAGAAGAATGAATGGTCTGGACATTGGGTATTGAACCATTGCCACGATCCTGTTCCGATTTTTTAAGGGCATCGAGAATATAAGACATTAGCTTTCATCCTCCGGGCGCTTGTTAAGCAGTGGCGTTGGTTGTCCAATTTCAGTGTTGAGGTGAATTAAAGTGAGAGGCCCGGCAATGCCATCTGGAATTAAGCCTTTACTTTGCTGGAAGCGTTTTAGCAGTGCGACTAACTCTTCTGAATAAGTATCATAAATGGTTGGTGTATTGCTGTGGTTATACAGGCGGGTTAATTGTTGCCCCAGCCATTGAACCACTTCGCCATTGCTGCCCGGTATAATTGTTTTCTGGTAAAAAGGCGGTGCTTGCCATAATAGTGAAAATTCACCATACCAGTGTTTGTCTATTAAGCTAGTATCGATTTCAAGTGTTTCTTGTCCGGTGTTCAGTGTGGCCTGATTTTTATTTAAATGGTTTAAAACCAGGTAAGCGACTTTCCCATCATCGTTGTACAATTTGAGCACAACGGGACGATTAAGTTTACGTAAACTGTTGAGATTGCCTCGGTGATTGAAGCAGCTCAGGCCATGGGCTGGATCATTACAAACGGGTGCGTTTGTTTTGTTTGTGTAATTGGCATGCCAGCGCATCAGCAAAGTGCTGAAAGCGGTTTCTTTATTCTTATTTGTTGATGTAAATATATAGTCATTGATCGGATCTGTTATTGTTTGATTAGCGTTTGTTGTGGGCAGGTTTTCGATGCCCGATTTGAGAGTTAGTTGTTGTATTTCAGTTTTCTCAGCGATAGCCTGAATTTGATTTGAGCCATCGATGGCAGGTGCTTTCAGTGTTGTCTCTTTTCCCGTGAGTTTTTCTTGCTGTGTACTGGAGCGGCTAACTGTCTCGGTACTTGAAGCTGTTTCAACCAGCTTGTTATTGAGTAGCATAATAATTAGAGCGGCAGCAATAGCCGTGACGCTAGTAATCGCGGTGATACGTAAAGCACGAGCCAGTTTTGATTTATTTTGAACCTGTTTGAGCTCACCAAATACTTCTTTGGCTGCAGTCGATAATGTTTTTGTATCAACAATGGGCTTGTTCTGTACATAAGTGCCCAAGAGTGAACGATCGCAGAGTACATTGAGTAAGCGTGGTATGCCTTTACTCAAGCGATACAGCTGCGAAATAGTGGTTTCAGGAAAGAGCTGGGCATTTTGTCCGGCAATGGCCAGGCGATGATTTATATAGGCTTTGACCTCATTGCGAGAAAGCGCATTGAGGTGGAAACGGGCGGTAATACGTTGTGCCAGTTGCCGCATTTCCTGACGAGCCAGAATGTCGAGCAGTTCGGGCTGGCCCAGAATAATGATTTGTAACAGTTTGCGTTGATTAGTTTCCAGGTTGGTCAAAAGCCGCAGTTGTTCCAGTACGGTGTTATCCAGATTCTGTGCTTCATCGATAATCAGCACGGTTTTTTCATTACGTGCATTAGCTTCAATGAGAAAAGCATTAATCAGATCAATATAGGTTTTAATCGTATTGTTTTCAGAGGGGTATTCGATTTTCAGTTCATCGCAGATGGTCTCCAGTAACTCAATGGCGGTGACCTTGGGGTTGACCACCAGCGCGATGTTGGTGTGTTCTGGTATTTGTTCGAGCAGGCAACGACAAACGGTGGTCTTACCCGTGCCCACTTCACCAGTGAGCAGGATGCAGCCACCCTCGCTGTTGAGGCCATAAACCAGGTGGGCGAGGGCTTCGCGGTGTTGTTCCGTCATGTAGAGATAACGCGGATCAGGGGCAATAGAAAAAGGTGCCTCCTTGAAGTTGAAATATGCGTTGTACATAATGTCTGCTTGTGCCTGAATGAGGGGCTAACTATAACGTTTTGGCCCCATAAAATCAGTATGATATTTGGTCTATTTTTTCTAGTAGAATAAGACAACGAGGGAACTGGGTAATTTTAAAAGGGAGGATAATTTCGATTTGTTTTAAATAGTGCGAGTAAAGTAGTGAATTCAAAAATAATTAATGTAAATCATGAGCTGGCGCGATTACAGGCAGAGTTTCATCGACAATTGCCTCAGTCGATTGGTGAGATTAAGGCGCATTGGCAACGATTATGTGATTCGGCATTTACTCGCAGAGATATCGTTAACTTACATGTGTTGGTTCATGGCCTGGCTGGAAGTAGCGGGACTTTTGGTGCAATGCCAGTCTGCAATGTCACGGTTAAAATTGAGTCGTTATTAAATAAGGTGGTTAATGAAAAGCAGGACGTTGATCCCAGTTTTCAAAAAAATGTCAATGAGCTGTTAGACCGTTTGGAAAAAGAAGCTGAGGATTGGCAACCATCATCGCTAACATTTATCCCGCCCGCAGCAAGTGGTTACTATCGCGGAAATGACAATGAACTGGTGTACGTGGTTGACGATGATGCTCTATTTTCTGAGGGCATTAAGATTCATCTGGAGAAAGTCGGTTATCGTGTAAAGCACTTTTTAAGTACAGAAGATTTCAGCGAAGCCTGCAATAATGAATGCCCCGATGCGGTATTGATGGATGTGCTATTTGATAATAGTGATACGGATGGGGTAGCAGCAATTAAAAATCTGCGGAGTCGTCAGATTGACTGTCCAGTTATTTTTATCTCCAGTCGTGATGATATTGAGGCACGTTTAGCGGCTACGCGTGTTGGTGCCGCCCGTTATTTTACCAAGCCAGTGGAGATGGAAAAGCTCACGCAAACATTGGATGGGCTATTTTCCAGGCAGCCCGATGTTCCATACCGAATCCTGCTGATTGATGATGACACCGTGTTACTGGATTATTATGCTGCCGTTCTGCGTGAGGCTAATATGGTGGTCGAGACCCTGTCTGAGCCACTTGAATGCCTGAACGCCCTGAAAGATTTTAAACCTGATTTATTACTGCTTGATGTTTATATGCCTGAATGTTCGGGGCTAGAGCTGGCACAGACGATTCGTCTGGATGATAGCTGGGCACAATTACCCATCGTATTTTTATCAACTGAAGCTGATATTGACCAGAAACTACTGGCGCTGAATTTAGGCGGTGATGATTTCTTCAATAAAACAGTCGAACCCAGGCACTTACTTAAGGCGGTTTTCACCAGGGCAAAGAGGTCACGTTGGGCTTCATCCATGTATCATAATCTGCAATATGCATTGCGTGAGAGCGAGTACAAAAACATTACGCTTGATCAGCACGCTATTGTCAGTATTACTGATGTCGCAGGTCGTATTACTCACGCTAATGACAAATTTTGTGAGGTGAGTGGCTACTCGCGTGGAGAGCTGCTAGGGCAGAACCACCGCCTGCTTAAGTCGGGACGTCATAAAGCTGAGTTTTATAAGGAGATGTGGCACGTGATCAGCCATGGTGAAATCTGGCATGGCAGTATCTGTAATCGTACTAAGGACAATAATGAATACTGGGTGGAATCAACCATTGTTCCATTTCTGGATGACCGTGGAAAACCCTACCAGTATGTAGCGGCGCGTACCGATGTGACGCAGGTACGTGTTAATGAAGACAGGCTGAATCGCAGCCAGGCTTTTGCCAATATTGGTACCTGGGACTGGAATATACAAACAGGTGCTCTGTATTGGTCCGAGCGTATTGCCCCCCTGTTTGGCTATTCAAAAGGTGAAATTGAACATACCTATGATAATTTCCTCAGCTCGGTACACCCCGATGACAGGCAGCATGTGATTGATTCAGTCACTAATTGTGTTGAGCATGGTGCTAAATACGATATTGAGCATCGTGTCGTGTGGCCGGATGGTGCGGTGCACTGGATGCATGAACGCGGTGATGTGGTCCGTGATGAAGATGATGGCAAACCTTTACACATGCTGGGGGTAGTGCAGGATATTACCCTGCGTAAAAAAGCAGAGCAGGCGCTACAGGAAAGCGAGCAAAGTTTGAAGGTGGCGCAGCAGATAGGCAGGATTGGAAACTGGTCGTGGGATGTGGCCAGTGGAAAAATATTCTGGTCAGATGAGATTTATCATATTTTCGGTTATCAGCCTGGCGAATTTGAGCCAAATTACGAACGATTTATGGCAGCGGTGCATCCTGATGATGTTGAGCGTATTAAGCAGTCCGAGCAGGCGGCTGCAGAAAAAGGTGAAAAACACAGTATTGACCATCGAATTATATTGCGGGATGGTCAGGTGCGCTGGGTGCACGAAGAGGCGGAGACGATAAAAAATAATGCAGATGATATGACTACACTGCACGGTACCGTTCAGGATATTTCAAATCGTATCTGGAATGATCAGTTGCAAAAAGGTAATGCTCATATTCTTGAATTAATTGCGAAAGATAGATCCCTGGAAGATATATTGACGGCAATAGTCGATCACTGTGAGAAAATGTTGCCGGGAGTCCGCGGTTCAATAATGCTGCTAGATGACACCGGTCATCATCTCCGTCATGGCTCAGCACCTAACTTGCCTGCTTTATATAACGATGCGATTGATGGTATTGAAATTGGCCCTGAAGTTGGCACATGCTGCGCCGCTGCATATAAAGGTGAGCCGCTCATAGCGAGTGATGTCAGTGTTCATCCTAACTGGGTAAATTATAGAGAGTTATGCCGTAAAGCTGATATCGCTGCGTGCTGGTCATTACCTATTCTTGCTTCAAATGGCAGTGTTCTTGGTACCTGTGATATGTATTACAGGGAGTCTAAAGAGCCTGATGAGAGGAGTATTGATCTGGTTACTGAACAGGCCAACTTTGCAGCCATTGCTATTGAACAGAAACGTTCAATGAAAGCGCTGGTGGATGCAAGGCAGGAAGCGGAAGAAGCCAATAATGCGAAGTCACAATTTTTGTCCAGCATGAGCCATGAGTTGCGTACCCCGATGAATGCCATTATTGGCTTTGGGCAATTGTTGCAGATGGATGCTGATGTTCTGAATGATATTCAACAGGACAATGTGAATGAAATTATTCTGGCGGGCAATCATTTACTGACATTGATTAACGAAGTACTGGACCTGGCAAAAATTGAGTCTGGGCATGTTGATCTCGATATAGAGCCGGTAGTGGTTGGTGAGGTAATGGGTGAATGTCTGAGTTTACTCAAACCGATGGCTGACGAGCGTGGTATAGCGATTACATTCGTATGTAATGATGAGGCCTTATCGCTCGAAGACATTTGTAATAAAAATATGGAAGTGCGAGCCGATAGAACGCGTTTAAAGCAAGTGTTGTTTAATTTGTTGAGTAATGCGGTGAAATATAATGAGGAGAATGGCCAGATAATTGTCTCTTGTTCTGGCGCTGGCAAAGAGCATATACGTATCAGTATTCAGGATACGGGCCCCGGCATTTCACGGGAAAAACAAGCGCAGTTATTCACAGAATTTAACCGTCTGGGCGCAGAGAGTTCAGAAGTGGAAGGCACGGGTATTGGTCTGGTTATCACCAAAAAAATTATGGAAATTATGGATGGTAGCATTGGCCTGGAAAGTCAGCCCGGTGAGGGAAGTACTTTCTGGATTGAACTGCCTCGAGTCAATGTGAGCACAACTCATCATGTTGAAAAACAGGTGTTTGATGAAAAAAAGTTAGTTGCGGCAGAAGAGGGGGGGCATGAATATGCATTATTATATGTGGAAGATAACCCCGCCAATTTACGGTTTGTGACACAACTATTGGGTAGGCGACCCAATATAAAGATATGGACTGCACACGAGCCCGTGTTAGGGCTTGAGCTGGCAGCCGAACATAAGCCTGATATTATTCTTCTGGATATTAATTTACCGGGAATTAATGGCTATGAAGTGCTGAGGCATTTGCGTAGTCAAAAAGATACCAGTGAAACACCTGTAGTTGCAATTAGTGCTAATGCTATGTCGGGTGATGTTAAAAAAGGGCTGGAAGCCGGTTTTGATTACTATGTAACAAAGCCTGTTGATGTTAATGAATTTTTGTCTATCGTAGATGAAATCTTGCTGTCAATATCAAAAGATTAAAAGATGTTAATGATAATCATGAGTGGAAATCTGTGATGAGTAGCGAAATAAGTAATGCCTTGAGATCTGCCTGTATTTTGGCTGTGGATGATGAGTTGCCTAATGTTAAGTTGCTGGAAAGAATGTTATCGGCAAAAGGTTTTGAACATGTTTTGAGTACGCAGGATCCACGTCAGGTAGTAAGTCTGGTACAGGACAATGATGTGGATTTAATTTTGCTGGATATTAATATGCCACACATGGATGGTTATCAGGTGATGGAGCAGCTTAAATCTGAAATTCCAGATAATCTTCCGCCTATTCTCGTATTGACAGCTCAGCATGCTCAGGATTTTCGTCAACGTGCACTGGATGATGGTGCGCGTGATTATGTCACCAAACCTTTTGATGCTGATGAGTTATTCTCAAGGGTGAAAAACCTGCTGGAAGTGCATCAGGCAAATAAATATATGAGTCAACAGAATGCGATTCTGGATGAGCGTGTTCGTCAGCGAACAGAAGAGTTGGAGTTGGCGCATGAGCGGCTACATAATAGTCGTCTTCAGGTGGTGCGTCGCCTGGGTCGTGCAGCTGAGTACAGGGATAATGAGACGGGCCTGCATATCATTCGTATGAGTAAAATGGCCGCTTTGATTGCCGGTGCCGCGGGCATGACTGATGCGGAATGTGATTTATTGCTGAATGCGGCACCGATGCATGATATTGGTAAGATTGGTATTCCTGATCATGTTTTACTTAAACCGGGCAAGCTCGAAGCGGAAGAATGGGAAGTTATGAAAACGCATGCCCAGATTGGCGCGGATATTCTGGCGGGTGACGAGTCACCATTGTTGAAGATGGCCAGTGAAATTGCGCTGACGCACCACGAAAAATGGGATGGCAGTGGTTACCCTAATAGTTTAAAAGGTGAGAATATTCCACTGGTTGGACGTATTACTGCGTTGGCGGATGTGTTTGATGCCCTGACTTCAGAACGTCCCTATAAAAAAGCCTGGTCAGTGGAAGATTCAGTTGTATTGATTAAAGAAGAAAGTGGTAAACATTTTGATCCTGTTTTAGTTGAACATTTCCTGAATATTCTGAGCTCTATTATCGATATTAAAACTGAATATGCTGAGCCAGAGTCAGCGGCTTAATGATCTGTTGTTGATCAATTTAACTATCAGAGATTCGTTAAATATATGGATTACTTGATACAATAGCATCATGTATTCAGGCACTGTTTCTATCGCGCCGATGATGGCCTGGACCGATCGTCACGCGCGTTATTTTCTTCGTTTAATTTCAAAGCGCACCATGTTGTACACCGAAATGGTGACGACGGGTGCATTGATTCATGGCGATCGTCATGGTTTTCTTCGTTATCATACTGATGAGCGTCCTATTGTTTTGCAATTGGGCGGTAGTCGGCCTGATGATCTGGCTGATTGTAGCTTGATGGCGGAAGATGCTGGTTACGATGAAGTTAATTTGAATGTCGGTTGTCCCAGTGATCGTGTAAAAAAAGGTCGATTCGGCGCAGGCCTGATGGCTGAACCGGAGTTGGTCGCTGAGTGCATCGCAGCCATGCGTAGTAAAGTGGATATTCCCGTTACCGTGAAATGCCGAATTGGTATTGATGATATGGATGATGAATCTGCGCTGGATGAATTTGTCGGTATTGTTGCGGCTGCGGGTTGTGAGCATTTTATTGTTCACGCCAGAAAGGCATGGTTGCAGGGTTTGAGTCCGAAAGAAAATCGCGATGTGCCGCCGCTGAAATATGAGGTGGTTTATCGGCTCAAGCAGGCGCGGCCTTCATTGAGAGTAACCATTAATGGTGGTATCAAAACGCTGGAATCGATGCAGCAGCATCTTCAGCATGTTGATGCGGTGATGCTGGGCCGTGAGGCGTATCACAACCCTTATCTGTTAGCGCAATTTGATGCGCAATTTTATGGCAGTGATGAAGCACCTCGTTCAAGGCAGGATGTTGTTCATGCGCTACTGCCTTATATCGAGCAGGAGTTAGCTGAAGGTACAGCTTTGCATGCAATGACACGCCATTTGCATGGCCTATTTTTGGGTTGCCGTGGTGCCAAAGCCTGGCGCAGATTTCTAAGTGAAAACGATAATAAAGCGGGTGCGGGTACTGAAGTGTTACTACATGCGCTTGAGCAAGTTCAATAATTGAACAGTCTTGCCCGTAGTTATCTGCAATCGAAACGGCTTTTCCAGCTCAGTAAAAAACTGACATCGGGGGTGGTGCCCACCTGAATATCTTCGCTGAAGGCAAGATCAATATCTGAGCATTCACTGACATGAATACGACCGCCTAAGGTCATATTATAGGCAGAACCTAGCAGCAATAATTCGCTGTCTGAATAGAACTGGCTGTGACTGTTGACCTGGAATCTCAAATCAAATATTTCATGAGCCTGCCACTGAATACCGGTATAAGCGAACAATACCTGTTCTTCTACGGTCAGGCTGGAAATCTGATTTTCCCCGGGGAATAAAATGCCGACATTGGCATCGATACTCCATTTGGGGTTAAAGCGGTAATCACCAGCCAGCCATATTGAAAAATCACTGCTATCGTTACCGCTTAAATTGGTTTGATCGCCCGTGGCCAGATCGGTAGAAGCCCATAAGCTGAGTGTCGAATTTTGGGTTTGCGCCATCTTTCTACCAAGTGCAATTTGAATATCAGCAAGATGGCTGTCTGCCGTATCAAGATTGATCAGGGTCTGGCCGTTTTTTTCATAAAAAATATGAAACTGGTTATCGGTAACATTGGGTCTATCGGCACGGGGTAAATGAAAAAACTCGTGCCAGCTATCGATGGTGTTGTCGAGAAAACCTTCGCCATAATAAATCAGTGGAATGTCCACCTTTAGCGCCCAGTCTTCATTGAGACCATAGAGCCATGCAAGCCTTAAGTTATAGGATTCAAAATCAATGAATAGAGTTTCACTGTTATTGGTTTCGTAATTTAAAGTATTGGTGACATCCAGCGTCAATGACCATTGTGCTGTATTCGCTTCGGGTAGTTGTGCTGCCACGGCCTGTGGTAGTCCGTGTATCAGTGAGAAAGGATTTTGATCTTGAGTAAGAAAAGGTTGTGCGGCTGAAACGGTTGTTGATATAGCGAAGCAGGTTATAAACGTCAGGCGTAAAAAAGCCCCGAGGCAAAATTTGCCATCAGGGCTTTTTTTAAACAAGTCAGTGATGACTTATTTCAGGCTTGAATAGTAAGCGGCGATGTTAGCAATATCTGCATCGCTCAAACCTTTAGCCATTGGGTTCATAGTTGCGTTCTTACGATCACCACTACGGAATGCTTTAAGCTGTGTAGCCAGGTAAAGAGCTTTCTGGCCTGCTAGATTAGGGTTAATTGGAGCCATGCTGATACCTTTAACACCGTGGCAACCTGCACACATTGCAGTTTTTGCTTTACCTGCGGCTGCATCACCAGCAGCAGTGGCTACGTTTGCTGAAGCAAGTAGTGCAGCAGCTGATAATACAGTCAGAATTTGACGTTTCATAAATATTCTCCCAAAGGATTGTATGTTGCCGGTATTACCGGTTGTAATAATCAAAAGTAATAAGCTTAAAAATTATGGATCGGGATTCTACATCAAATAAATACGAGTGCCTAGCTAGCCACTTTATATATACCGCCCGGCACTGGCGATAATTGAAATTGTCAATCCAATCAATATGTTAATGCCAACCAGTCGTCTTATTTGGGCTAGTTTAGCGGCGCCTTCCTGATAATTTTCGACAATAACAGCGTGCCTTAGTTTCCGGTAAGGAACGAAAAAAACGTGCATGAAAATCAGTATCATTATGATCCCCATTCCATGCATGATATGAATGTGCATGCCGACGTTACCAAAACCATCAAAAACACCGAATACCATCCAGTAGCCGCTGGCGAGCAGGGTGATAATTGCAATCCATACCCAGAGAAAGAAATTTTTAAAAACCTGTACCCAGAGAGCCAGTCGTAGTGGTGGCTCAAGTACCCGAACCGCAGCAGGGCGTAACATCATATGGGCAAACATCATGCCGCCCACCCAGAGGATGACAGACAGTAAATGCAGGGCAATGCTAACGGACATGATTGAATCTCCAGAATGATTTTTGAGCATCTTATAGGGCTTTTGCAAGGATGCAAGTGCCACACAGTGCAAGCCGTTGGTCAATCATGTAAAATGCGCCGCTTTCTGATGCTCGCTGTTTAAGGGCTTAAATTTTATGAGGAATTACTATGTCTGATTTTAAGATAGCTCCATCCATACTATCTGCTGACTTTGCTCGTCTGGGTGAGGAAGTTGATAACGTCCTTAAATCGGGCGCAGATATCGTTCACTTTGATGTGATGGATAACCACTACGTACCTAACCTGACCATTGGTCCCCTGGTTTGTGATGCGCTACGTAAGCATGGCGTAACTGCTGAAATCGATGTTCATTTGATGGTGAAACCTGTTGATCGCATCATTCCTGATTTTGCTGAAGCCGGTGCTTCCTACATTACATTCCATCCAGAAGGTTCTGAGCACGTTGATCGCACGCTGCAAATGATCCGTGAACTGGGCTGTAAATCAGGTTTGGTGTTCAACCCTGCAACATCATTAGATTGCCTGAAATATGTGATGGATAAAGTGGATGTCATCTTGTTGATGTCAGTGAACCCAGGTTTTGGTGGTCAGTCTTTCATTCCTGCGACTCTGGATAAACTGCGTGAAGCGCGTAAATTGATCGATGAGTCTGGTTACGACATTCGTTTAGAAATTGACGGTGGTGTGAAAGTGGATAACATTCGCGAAATTGCAGAAGCCGGTGCAGATATGTTCGTTGCGGGTTCAGCCATCTTCGGTGCGGTTGGTGAAAATGATGCCAACGATTACGATACCGTTGTTGCTGCCATGCGCGCTGAGTTAGCTAAAGCATAAGATCGATCGTAGAGAATATTAATGGCAATTAAAAAACCAGCAATGGTATTGATTGATGTCGACGGCACGCTAGTAGATAGCGTGCCCGATCTGGCTTATTGCGTCGATGAAATGATGAAGCAGCTTGATATGCCGGTTTATGGCGAAGACAAGGTGCGTAACTGGGTCGGCAATGGCGTTGAGCGTTTGACGCGCCGCGCCCTGATTGGTCAGCTTGATGGTGAGCCGGACGATGAGCTGTTTGAAAAAGCCTATCCGATTTTCCTGGACCTGTACGACAAGAACGTTTGTGAACGCAGCTGTCTTTATGAAGGTGTACGCGAAGCACTCGACTTTCTAAAAACAACGGATGTAAAAATCGGTTGTGTGACCAACAAGAATGCACAGTTTACCCTGCCAATTCTGGACAAGCTGGGCGTTAAAGATGATTTCGAAATCGTTATTTGTGGCGACACGCTGGATAAGAAAAAACCCGATCCACTGCCATTGCTGCACGCGGCTGAAAAGCTGGGTGCTACACCCGAGCAATCACTGATGCTAGGTGACTCTATGAGCGATGTGAAAGCCGCGCGTGCTGCAGGTTTCAATATCATCTGCATGTCTTACGGTTACAATCACGGCGAAGACATTCGTGATTACAATCCGGATGCGGTGGTTGATTCCATGGCTGAGATAAAAAATATTATTGACTGGTAGCCGCTGAGGAGTAGTGCTCGGTGCTAACTTGATCTATTATCTAGCAATGAAAAAAATATTTTCCGAACAACAGGTGTTTAAAGGTGGCTGTAGCTGGCGATGGTAACGCTCGCTGTGCAACTGTGTATGAATACCTGTAAACTATGTTCCGGGAAATATGATGTCCTCTAAAAACGCTAACAAAGCAAGATTTGAAAAACTGAAACAAAAAGCCTGTACGCGCGTACCACTGGTGCGCGAAGTGCTGGCGGATCTTGATACCCCGCTCAGTACTTACCTCAAACTTGCCAACACGCCTTATTCGTATTTATTCGAATCGGTGCAGGGTGGAGAGAAATGGGGGCGTTATTCCATCATCGGCCTGCCTTGCCGAAAAATCGTCAAAGTTAATAACCGCCAAATCTCCATTGAAAAAGATGGTGTTATCGTTTCTGACGAGCAAGTCGCCGACCCGCTGGAATGGATTACTGAATTTCAGGAACAGTATGCACAGGAAGACTTTGATGATTTACCGCGCTTCACCGGTGGGCTGGTCGGTTACTTTGGTTATGAAACCATTCGCTATATCGAACCACGTTTAGATCACGAAGATAAAACTGATCCACTGGGTACCCCCGATATTTTATTGATGGTGTCAGAAGAAGTGGTGGTGTTCGATAATCTTGCAGGCAAGTTATACATTATTGTCCACGTTGACCCACAACAGGACGATGCTTTATCCAACGGCGA
The DNA here is from genome assembly GCA_023136715.1 of Gammaproteobacteria bacterium. Classification (GTDB taxonomy): domain Bacteria; phylum Pseudomonadota; class Gammaproteobacteria; order SZUA-229; family SZUA-229; genus LH-M37. The sequence goes on from JAGLQT010000022.1 coordinate 18,795, forward strand.
ACAGCGTTTGCAGCAACTCGCCGATGGCTTGCGTCGTCCCGTACCGGATGCGCCACAACACGAACCACGCCAGGTTGATGAGGCTGATTTTGTTTCCGGTTTCACCGAAGAGGGTTACAAATCGGCGGTCGCCAAAGCCAAACAATACATCGTTGATGGTGACATCATGCAGGTGGTGTTGTCGCAGCGTTTGACCATTCCTTTCAATGCGCGACCATTAGAGCTGTATCGTGCTTTGCGCAGTTTGAATCCTTCTCCTTATATGTATTATCTGGATCTGGGTGATCATCAGGTGGTGGGTTCATCGCCTGAAATTCTGGTTCGTCTCGAAGATGGTGAAGTCACGGTTCGACCTATTGCCGGTACGCGTCCACGTGGTAAAGATGAAGTCCACGACAAAGCACTGGAAGAAGAATTATTAGCCGATCCAAAAGAATTGGCAGAGCATTTAATGCTGATTGATCTCGGGCGCAACGATGCGGGTCGTGTCAGTAAAACAGGTAGCGTTGAACTCACCGATAAAATGATCGTCGAGCGTTATTCGCACGTGATGCACATCGTCTCGAATGTGACCGGTGAGCTAAAACCAGAGTTGAATGCCATGGACGTGCTGCGTGCAACTTTCCCCGCAGGCACGGTCAGTGGTGCACCGAAAATTCGAGCCATGCAAATCATTGATGAAATGGAACCAGTGAAGCGTGGTGTGTATTCTGGTGCCGTCGGTTATCTTTCATGGAATGGCAATATGGATACCGCAATCGCGATTCGCACTGCGGTGATCAAAAACAAGCAGCTGTCGATACAGGCGGGCGCAGGCATTGTTTATGACTCAGTGCCTGAGAATGAGTGGGCAGAGACCATGAACAAGGCGCGCGCAATTTTTAGAGCGGTATCATTAGCAGAGTCCGGGCTGAATAAAAATAACTAAGCCACTTATGAATTATTTTCTTCGTGCTATTTTAGTTTTGTTGGTGATGACAGGTTCGCCATCTTTGATGGCGGTTGAGCGTACGTATTCGCTCGCTGAAAAGTTGGTCATTATCGTAAATAGCAAAGATCCAGAGAGTCAGAAAATTGCTGATTACTATCAGAAGAAAAGAAATATCCCTGATGAACACATTATTGTTGTCGAGTTTTCACCTAAGGCAGCTACGTTAAATAAAGTTCAATTTCAGAAAATTTATCAGCAAGTACAGGATAAAACGCCGAAACACGTGCAATTTTATGCGCTGGCCTGGAGAAACACATTTCGTGTTAGCTGTATGTCGATAACCAGTGCCTTTGCATTTGGGTTTGATGAGAAGTATTGCGCTAAAGGTTGTATGGCAACACAGTCTAGTCCCTATTTTAATGTGAGAAGTCGGGCACCGTTTGATGATTTTAAAATTCGTCCGACAATGATGTTGGCAGGTAGTTCTATTGAACAGGTTCTCGCAATGATTGATCGCGGAGTTCGTTCAGATGGGCAATATCCAGATGGTACTGCTTATCTCATGAGTACTACAGATAAACATCGTAATACTCGAGCAGGATTTTATGCGCAAACGATTATTGCTTTGGGTGAGCATATAAAGATTCAGCAGGTAAATGCAAATAGTCTGGAAGATAAAGATGATGTTATGTTTTATTTTATTGGTCTTGTGCGTGTTGAAAATATAGACAGCAACCATTTTATGGATGGTGCAATGGCGGATCATCTGACGTCTGCGGGTGGTATTTTATCTGGTACTAAACAAATGAGTTTACTTCGCTGGTTGGATGCGGGTGCCACTGCCAGTTATGGAACTGTGACCGAACCGTGTTCCTTCCCACAAAAATTTCCGCATCCTGGTATAGCCATTGAAAACTATCTTCAGGGTAATAGTCTGATTGAGGCGTATTGGAAAAGTGTGGCCTGGCCGGGTCAGGGTTTGTTTGTCGGTGAGCCGCTGGCTTCACCATTTGTAAAATCACTTGCTGAACAAGAAGAAATTTAATAGATCGGGTAGTATTCACGTATGTTATTAATGATCGACAATTATGATTCTTTTACCTACAACCTGGTGCAATACCTGGGTGAGCTGGGTGCGGACGTCGAAGTGCATCGCAATGACCAGATTACGGTGGATGAAATAAAAGCACGTTCACCTGAACGCATCATGATTTCACCCGGACCCTGTACGCCGGATCAAGCAGGTGTCTCTATGACTGCGATCAAAGAGTTTGCTGGCAAGCTTCCTATTTTGGGTGTCTGTCTGGGGCACCAGAGTATTGGTCAGGTGTTTGGCGGCAAGATTATTCATGCGCGTGAAATCATGCATGGTAAGACTTCCCTGATTCATCATAAGGGCGAGCATGTATTTAAAGGCCTGAAAAACCCTTACACTGCGACGCGTTACCATTCGCTTGTCATTGAAAAAAGCTCATTGCCTGACTGTCTGGAAGTGACCGCGTGGACAGAAACAGAAGATGGCAAGATGGACGAGATTATGGGTGTGCGCCATAAAGAGCTGGCTGTTGAAGGTGTGCAGTTTCACCCGGAATCAATTCTGACCGAACATGGCCACGATCTTTTGAAGAACTTTTTGAATATGACATTGTAATGGTGGATGTTGTTATGGATATGCAAAGTGCAATAAAAGCAGTGACAGAAAAACAGGATTTATCCGCCGAGGATATGACCACGGTCATGCGCCTGATTATGACGGGTGAAGCAACGCAGGCGCAGATTGGTGGTTTTTTAGTTGGGCTTCGCATGAAGGGTGAGACGGTAGACGAAGTGGCTGCGGCCGCTGCGGTGATGCGCGAGCTGTCCACCAAGGTTGATGTGGAAAAAGAACATCTGGTCGATACCTGTGGTACCGGTGGTGACTCATCCGGTAGTTTTAATATTTCGACGGCGAGTGCCTTTGTCGTAGCTGCTGCTGGTGCACGCGTTGCCAAACACGGTAACCGTTCGATCACCAGTAAGTCGGGTAGTGCAGATGTGCTTGAGGCTGCAGGTGTCAATCTTGAATTAACGCCCGAGCAAGTTGCCGATTGCGTTAATGAAATTGGTGTGGGTTTTATGTTTGCGCCTATGCATCACAGTGCGATGAAACACGCTATTGGCCCGCGCAAAGAAATGGCGGTGCGTACTATCTTTAATGTGCTCGGGCCTTTGACCAATCCGGCGGGTGCACCCAATCAGGTGTTGGGTGTGTTCAGTAAGGACTGGGTTGTGCCATTGGCCGAAGTTTTGAATCAACTGGGTAGTGAGCATGTTCTGGTAGTCAATGCAGAAGATGGTCTGGATGAAATTAGTATCGGTTCACCGACACTGGTCGCAGAGCTCAAAGATGGCGAAGTCAAAAGCTACACTATTCAGCCAGAAGATTTCGGCATGCAGCGTGCAGATCTTTCCACGATTAAAGCTGCTGATGCGCAAGACAGTTTAAATATCATCAAAGGTGTACTCGCGAATCAATCCGGTCCTGCGAAAGATATTGTTTGTTTGAATGCTGGTGCGTCTATCTATGTGGCTGGTTTGGTGGACTCATTAGCCGAAGGTGTTGAGCGTGCTGCAGAGGTTATTACCGAAGGCAAAGCTGCAGAAAAACTACAGGAGCTGGTTGCAAAGACCACGGCTTAAAAAATTATGAGCGATACCCCCGATATTTTGAAAAAAATTCTTCTGCGTAAACGCGAGGAGATTGCCGAGCGTTCTGAAAAGCTGGCTCTGGACGATTTAAAGAAATATGCTGAGCAGGCGAGTCCGGTACGTGGTTTTATCGCGGCCATTGAAAGTAAGCTGGCGGAAAATAAAGCAGCGGTCATTTCGGAAATTAAAAAGGCATCACCGAGCAAAGGTGTCTTGAGAGAAAATTTTAATCCTGCAAAAATTGCTAAAACTTATGAAGCCAATGGTGCTGCCTGTTTATCAGTGCTGACGGATGCGGATTTTTTTCAGGGCAGTGAAAATTATCTCAAGCAGGCTCGCTCTAGCTGTGAACTGCCGGTTATTCGTAAGGACTTCATTATCGATCCATATCAGGTTTATGAAGCCAGAATGATTAATGCCGACTGTATTCTGTTGATTGTGGCCGCACTGGATGATGATAGATTGAAAGAGCTGTTAGCGCTGTCGCATGAGCTGGAAATGGATGTGTTAATGGAGGTGCATGATGAGCAGGAAATGCAAAGAGCTCTGGCGACTGATGCAAAATTGATTGGTATTAACAACCGCAGTCTGCATACTTTTGAGACCAGCCTGCAAACTTCTTTGTCGATGCTTAACATGGTGCCGGATGATCGGATTTTAGTTACTGAAAGTGGTATTCATACTTCGGAAGATGTGAAGTTGATGCGAGACAATAATATTCACACCTTCCTGGTGGGTGAAGCTTTTATGCGTGCTGATGATCCGGGTGAGAAATTAAAAGAGCTTTTTCAAAATGAGTAGGTAGTAATAACAAGTTATCAGTCGTCAGTTATTTAGTATGTAGTGAACGGGCTACTAATAACTGCTAACTATTTGTTCTCCGCGTGTTTTAAACACCACAATGGTTTTCCCATGCGCACTGATGAGGTTGTCATCTTCCAGCTCTTTGAGTACGCGCCCTGCCATTTCACGGGAGCAACCCACCATCTTGGCTAAATCCTGACGGGTACTTTTTATTTGCATGCCCTCGGGGTGTGTCATGGCATCGGGTTCTGAGCAGAGTTCGAGCAGGCAGTGAGCGATACGTCCTTTAACATCCAGGAAAATCAGGTCTCGAACTTTCAGGCTGGTTTTTCTTAGTCGTGTGAATAGCTGGCCAGTGAGTAAAAACATTACGGTTGGGTCTTCAGCGACGATTTCCCTGAACTGCTGGTAGCTGATTTCAGCGATGATGCAATTGGTGCGTGCATGCACCCAGGCTGAACGTTTGGCATCCTCGTCGCTGAGATCGAATAGTCCGGCCTCACCGAAAAAATCACCGGCATTGAGGTGGGCAAGAATAATTTCTTCGCCAGATTCACTCTCGGCCTGTACGCTTACCGAGCCCTCAATGATATAGTAGAGGCTTTCCGAGTTGTCGCCCTCGTGAATGATGACTTTTTTGGCTTGATGTGTTTTTTTGTGCGCATGGCTGAGTAGTTTTTCAAGTGATGGATTGGGTGTGGGGATGTCTCGGATAATACTCATTTATGCGGCCTGCGAGTGATTGTGATTTTTATTGTGATCGGATATTACACATAAATGGTCATGTATATAAAGCATAAATGCAGAACATAGCGGTTTAAAGTTTTTATTTTTTAGAGAGTGGATCAATGAAAGCAACAGTTAAATGGTTAGATCACATGTCTTTTGTCGGTGAGTCTGGCAGTGGGCATTCTGTGGTAATGGATGGACCTCCGGATGATGGTGGACGTAATTTGGGTGTGCGTCCTATGGAAATGGTGTTATTAGGTATGGGTGGTTGCACTGCTTTTGATGTGGTTCATATCTTGAAGCGCGCACGACAGAATATTGTGGATTGCCATGTTGAAATGGAAGCCGAGCGTGCCACGGATATTCCTAAAGTTTTTACAAAAATTCATGCGCATTACGTTATCAAGGGTAAAGATCTTGATGCCAAAAAAGTAGAGCGTGCTATTACTATGACGGCAGAGAAATATTGTTCTGTTTCCATTATGTTGGCGACCAGTGTGGAAATTACACACGATTTTGAAATTATTGAAGAATAAGGGTGTTTTGAGTGTCAGATTCAGTAGAGCAGTTGTTTGAAGCGTTGCAGCAGGATTATTACAGGGCGTGGTTTCGTTTTCATCCTGAGAGAGCCGTTGAAGTTGGTGTAAATGATCACGCTGGTGAGCTACGTAGTTATGCCGATGATGATATCGGTGCCTTGATCGCATTGAATCAGAAACTGGTTTCGGCTCTTGATGAAATGAATGTTGAAGCTCTGACCGAGGATGCTCAGGTTGATTTCAAAATACTCAGGGCCGCCGCTGAAATTGAGCTGCATGATCTTGAAGAACGTGACTGGCGTTTTCGTAATCCCGTTGAATATGTGCCAGTGAATGCGATTTATCAATTGTTGATTTACCCGGTCGATGAAGTGCATAAGGCGATTAAACATCGTATGCAGGCAATTCCCGAATATTTACGTGGTGCCAGGGTTCAGCTTTCCCAGTATCCCGAGCAGGTAGTGCCGGTATGGTTGAATGCGGCGGTGAGCGAGTGTCGTTCCAGTATTAGTTTTATCCGAGACCTGGATCGCCACCCATTAATCACTAAAAAGTTTGAGAATCCCGCCAGATTGCAGTCATTATTTGAAGAGGCAGCGCATGCACTGGAAGATTTTGCAAAGTTTCTTGAGGTGGAAATTGCACCTAAAGCAGCCGGAGATTTTGCCTGTGGTGAGCATCGTTTTAACCGACTGCTGAATGAAAAGCACTTTATGGAAACATCGGCTGATGCGGTACTGGCATTTGGTGAGCAGCTATATAAAAACTGCCAGCAAGCTTTGTTGGATCAAACCAAAGCCATGCAGGGTGATGAAAATGTTGATGCTTTATTAAAGAGTATTCAGAAACAGCACCCCAAAGCAGAGCA
>JAGLQT010000220.1 GCA_023136715.1 Gammaproteobacteria bacterium
TGGAAGATCCATGGGCAGAAGCCGAGGACGATATGTGGCGCTGGTCGGTATCACCCGAGCAGGCTCCAGATAAAGCCACTTACCTCGAACTGACTTACGAGAAGGGTGACATCGTTGCTATCGACGGCAAGGCTATGACACCTGCCGAAGTGCTCACTGAACTGAATAACGTTGGCGGCGCTAATGGTGTTGGTCGTCTGGACATCGTAGAAAATCGTTATGTTGGTATGAAGTCACGCGGTTGTTACGAAACACCGGGCGGCACCATCATGCTGAAAGCACATCGTGCGATTGAGTCGTTAACACTGGATCGTGAAGTGGCCCATCTTAAAGATGAGTTGATGCCACGTTACGCCACTATGATTTATAACGGTTACTGGTGGAGCCCTGAGCGCCTGATGATGCAGACCATGATCGATGAGTCGCAGAAAACCGTGAACGGTGTGGTGCGCGTTAAATTGTACAAGGGCAGTGTCTCAGCCGTGGGTCGTAAGTCAGAAACCGATTCATTGTTTGATGAAGATATTGCAACCTTTGAAGATGATGCCGGTGCATACGATCAGAAAGATGCAGAAGGCTTTATTAAATTGAATGCGCTGCGTTTGAAGATACAGGCTTCAAGAAAAAAATGAAGCAAAGCAAAAAATATGCTTGTCGGGTAATACAGGATAATGATGCCTGGACGGCAGAAATCACCCGACGAGTCACCTCGAGAGTAACCGTTGTTTCAAAAGGGAAGGGTGGTTTTGCTACTGAGGCTGAAGCACAGGAGTGGGGTCAGGCTGAAGTCACAGCCTTGTTGAAAAAAACGAATCTTGGTGAGCTGGAAAAGCGTCGAGCAAAGAAAAAGGAAGAAGAACTAAAAGTCTCGAAGAAAGAAGTGCTAAAAGAAAACCCGGAAGAAAGTCAGGAAGAAAAATAACTTAGCTTGAGTTTTTAGCTCAACAGGTTTGATGTTGGGTTAGGCGTTTATTGCCATAACCCAACCTGTACCATGTTATTCCTTCCCTGCTTTTTCTTCCTGCCATTTTTCATAACACTCTAAACCACAAAAGTTCATCACGTAGTCATCGACTTCTGCATTGTGGGTCTCGGAGCGGGGCACTTCTTTAAGGCAGACCTCGCATGATACATTTTCTATTTCCATTGATTTGTTATGGTCACTCATAACGTGCCTCCATCAATAGTTGATTGCTTAGTCCATTTAGATGTTAGGGTTGGGGAATGGTTCAGGGAAATGATTTTTTATGTTTACTGACTTGCCGAGCCAGTTAAATGTTATGGATTACAAAATATGTCAATATGTTTTGCCCTGCTAGCCAGCCATACAACGGCTGTTCAATTTCGGCCCCTCGAAATTAGTAGCACGCCAAGTCAGTAAACACTCTATATCTCAATATCAATCACATTCAAAATAAATCTTCCCATCATTATATAAATCAACCATCAACTGCAATTCGTCTTTATCTGCAATGGCTGTCAACTCATCAAGATCGATTTGTCTTTGTTTGCATAAGGCTTTGGCGAAGTCTGGATTGACCTCATAATCCTCGCCATCAATAAACAGCAATGTATTATCTTTATTTTGTGCAAAGGCAAAGCGGCTGGCTGGGTGTCTGCTTAAAGTGCCGGCACTTGTGAGTTCTTTTAATTCCTCTATGGAATTAATTCCTTCTTCAGGCTCCGTGGATACACTGGCTTTAGTGTCGCTCATGTAGCAACCAAACCATCGCTGTAGTTCTGGATGGTCGGGTTTTAGATATTGTTTGAATATTTCTGTAACGCGTTCCAGTGCATCTTGCCTTATTTCGTTTGGATGTTGCTGAATTCGCTGGTCGGGATCGCGATAAGTTAATTGTGGTGACAGGTTCTGGGTAATGTGGCTGATGAATTCGTTGACCAGGTCTGCATGACTGGTAGCGCGGAAACCTATTGAGAAGCTCAGGCTTTCACCGAGTGATACGCCATGATGGGATACGCCGGGGGGCATATAAAGCATGTCGCCGGGTTCAACAATCCATTCTTCCTCGGCCTGAAATTCTTTTTGAATTCTTAATGGGGTATCTTTTACCTGATTGCCGTTAGCAACTGGCCGGGTGTTTATCTGCCAGCGACGTTGACCCTGCCCCTGCAATATGAATACATCGTATAAGTCGATGTGTGGTCCAACTGAGCCCTGGTCGGCGGCATAGCTGATCATTAAATCATCGAGTCGCCATTCGGGTATAAATCGAAAACGATCAATAATCCATGAAAGTTCGGGCAGGTATTTTTCTAAATCATTAACCACCAGTGTCCAGTGGCTTTCTGGCATGCTGGAATATGTTTCATCATTCATCGGGCCAAATATCGGGAACCACGGGTGTTCACCATCTTTTTCCATGACGATGCGTGAGTTGACCTCGTCTTCGCAGGCAAGACCGGCTAGCTCATCAGCGGAGATGGGAGACTTAAAATTAGAGAATGCCTGACGAACCAGCAAAGGTTTTTTTTGCCAGTATTCTTCCATGAATGTTTGCTGGGAGATACTGCCGAGCGGATTGTTGGTGTCTGTCATGTTGGTGCCATAGGGTGAGGTAAAGAATGAAAGGTGTTATTCACCAGTGTAAATAATATTAAAACTCGTTTTTACTTCCTGGCTAAAAAATCCCGCGCGCGCCATGGTCAGGGATAGTTCGACACCTTTGTCTTTTGGCCATATCGCTATTCTTGCGGTGCTGTTATCTGATTTCATTATGTGCTTACCGAATTGTGCGTCCAGGTTATTGAGCAATTTACTGTAGTCTTCAATTTGGAAATCTATGCCAACGCTATTAAGTTTTTGCTCGGGATCGAAGCCAAAGGTAATAAAGGCATTTCTTTTACGTTTAACATCGAATAAGGGGCGGCCATCTCTGATGACATACATGATGACTTGTTTGTAGGCTTCGCGTTTGCCTCTGGGGAATTCTTTTTTGATGTTTTCGATGGGGTCGCCCCATTTTACGCCGAATACGCCTTCTTCATATATCTTGGCGACTTCACCAGAAAATACTGGCTGAGATATAAAGAAAATAGCTAATAATAAGAGCCTGCGCATAAAATCAACCTCACTTTTTGTTTGTGTTAAACGAACGTTATTTTGATGTGCAACCCTACACTCTGCGGGCGTCGGGAGGCAAGACTTATGTCATCTAACGTCATGTTTTTGGTATGAGAGTGCCCTGGCCTTAGGCTTGGTATATGTAAGATTTGACCATGTCTAATAGTTCAGGAAAACGTTCACGTATATTTGTTGTGCAGGCTAATTCCATGTCCTCATATTTAAAACCGGGTGAAACCGCTTCACTGAGTAAGCCGTACTCGCCTTCATTGAGTTTGCTGGCTTTCCAGCAACCACCCTTGACGGTGAGCTGGGGTGTCTGGCCTTGCGATAAATCATTGCCTAGTGTTTGTGTTTCTAATCGACCATCGGGATGAATGATGGTATAGCTGATGGCTGAGCCACTATGGAAGTAATGAATAATATCAGACTGATTTTTGTGTAAATAACCTATGGGGCTGTCATCGGTGAGCATGTAGTAAATAGAGGACAGAGTTTTTCGTGTGCCTACTGGGCAGGGTGCTTCTATTTCTGAAGTGTAAGTGCGTTTGAAGAAGCCACCTTCAGAGGGATGTGGTTCTAGTGAGAGGGTTTTTATTATTTCTTTTTTCATCATAATTTTTTCTGGGTGATTTATAAACGATGTGCTTTCGAGTGTTTTATGGTTTTAATTATGGGTTTCCATTAATAACAAGAAGCCTGCGCTTAGGCAAGTAGAGGGTATTATTTAAGTAAAATTGGTCTTGATAAATATCATGAATAATTGCTCATATGGCTGCTATGATTAAACGATAAGTTGTGGCTAGAGGGATGATTTTGATGAAATATATTCGTACTTTTTCTGAAATAAGAATGTCTGATGTTGCTGAGGTGGGTGGTAAGAATGCCTCGCTGGGCGAGATGTATACCCAGCTGGAGGACAGCGGCATGCGCGTACCGAATGGTTTTGCGACCACGTCGGAAGCGTTCTGGTTGTTTCTTGATAACAATGATTTACGCGAAAAAATCATGAAGGAACTTGATACGCTGGATACATCCGATGTGATTGCGCTGGCGAAATCTGGTCAGCATATCCGCAACTGGATTATGCATGCTGATCTGCCGGATGAGCTGGCACATGAGATTGAGCAGGCTTATGAGGTGCTGGGTGCTGAGTATGGTGCCTCACCGGATGTAGCGGTGCGCAGTTCAGCGACGGCGGAAGATTTGCCTAATGCTTCGTTTGCGGGGCAGCAGGAAACCTATCTGAATATCAGTAAACTCGAAAACCTGCTGGTCGCCTGCAAGCGAGTATTTGCTTCTTTGTTTACCGACCGTGCCATTTCCTATCGTATTGATAAAGGTTTCGCTCATGCCGATGTTGCGCTTTCTGTGGGCGTGCAAAAAATGGTGCGCGCTGATCTGGGAGCATCGGGTGTTATTTTTACCCTGGATACCGAAACTGGTTTTCGTGATGCGGTGTTGATTACTTCATCCTACGGTTTGGGCGAGAACGTGGTACAGGGCGCAGTAAATCCAGATGAGTTTTACGTTTATAAAAATACCTTGAAGCAGGGTTTTAGACCGATTATTCGTCGTCAACTGGGTGATAAGGCAATCAAAATGGTTTACGGCAAGGATTCTAGTACGGGGTTCTCAACGCGCAATGTGGATGTTTCCATGGAAGAGCGTCAGCAGTTTTCCATTGACGATGAAGAAGTGCTGGAGCTTGCGCGCATTGCAGTATTGATTGAAGAGCATTACCAGAAGCCCATGGATATTGAATGGGCGCGAGATGGGCAAAGCGACAAGCTGTTTATTTTGCAGGCACGGCCTGAAACAGTTCAGACCATGAAAAAGGAGTCTGGTTTTGAGCGTTTTGAATTGCATGAACGTGGCGAAGTGCTCTGTGTGGGCAAGAGTGTTGGTAAACGAATTGCTTCGGGTGTTGCACGGGTAGTTTCAGATGCATCGGCCATGTATCAGGTTCAGCCCGGAGAGATTTTGGTTACCGATATTACTGATCCGGACTGGGAGCCTGTGATGAAGATTGCTTCGGCCATTATTACCAATCGTGGTGGTCGTACCTGTCACGCAGCCATTGTTGCGCGTGAACTGGGTATCCCGGCAATTGTGGGTTGTGTTGATGCCACACAGAAGATGCAGACGGGTGAGCTGGTGACTGCCTCTTGCGTAGAAGGTGATACCGGTTATGTTTATAAAGGTAAGTTGAACTTTACCAGTGAGATACTGGATTTTTCAAAACTGGATAAAACCAGGACGCGCATCATGTTGAATCTGGCGAATCCAGATCAGGCGTTTGAAAACTCGGTGTTACCTGTTGATGGTGTCGGTCTGGCACGGCTTGAATTTATTATTAACAACAGCATTCGTGTGCACCCCTGGGCGTTGCTCAACTATGACACGCTCGATAGTTATTTGCAGCAGCGCATTGATAAGGAAACAGCAGGTTATCCTGATCCGGAAAGTT
>JAGLQT010000221.1 GCA_023136715.1 Gammaproteobacteria bacterium
AAATTCGTTGCATGGCCATGTTCGGCGGTGTACCAATCAAGGTAGCCGTCCCACCTATTGAACAGGAGTAAGCAATGCCTAGCATAAGAGCAGTAAGCAGGGCCTGACGATCATATTTATTCAGGTTCACAGATGAGCCCGCATAAACAGCCAGGCCGATGGGCAGAAGCATAGTTGCCGTAGCGGTATTGGAAATCCACATTGACAGGCATGCACCGGTCAACATGAATCCAAAAACCATTAAACGCGCGCTGCCATGAAACCAGCTGATAATACGTAAGGCGATACGAGTATGCAGGTTCCAGCGTTGCATTGATAAAGCCAGAACAAAACCACCAATGAATAAGAAAATCGTGGAGTTCATATAAACGGAAGCAACTTCCCTGCCGGAAGTTATCCCCAGTAATGGAAATAGAACGAGTGGTAATAAAGCTGTTGCCGCAAGAGGAAGTGCTTCACTAATCCACCATGTCACCATTAGTACAGCGATAGCAGACATGTTTTGTATGGCGATGCTCGGGAAGACGGGTAGCCAAAGCACTATCAGGAAAAGAGCCAGTCCCAGCCAGAAACCAAAGTTATTAAATGTAGAGCTGGATTTTTTCATAGGTGCTAAATATTATTAATCGTGTTTATTGTGTTCGGAAAGGCTTTGTTTTAAGACCTGTTCAACCGCATCATTAAAACAGGCGAATATTATATGCTTTATAGAGCTATTCTGGCTGGTATTGAGGATTTCAGTAATAGCTATCTCACAGGCCTGATTAATGGGATAGCCATAGATACCGCAGCTGATAGCTGGAAAGGCAATGGATTCTAGATTGTGCTGATCAGCGATTTTTAAGCATTCACGATAGCAGGATTTAAGTAGTTCGGCTTCATTATGATTGCCGCCGTGCCAGACGGGGCCGACGGTATGAATCACATATTTAGCAGGTAATTTATAGCCTTTAGTTATTTTGGCAAAACCTGTCTCACAACCCTTTAGAGTTATGCATTCCTCCAGAAGACCAGGCCCGGCAGCACGATGTATAGCTCCATCAACACCACCGCCGCCAAGCAGGGAGTTGTTGGCGGCATTGACGATAGCATCTGTCTTGAGTTGTGTTATATCTGTATTAATTATGTCTATTTTCATAATGAAAGATACGTCACTGTTAATGTTACTTTTGGCAGGATGTGCAATAAAATGTCGAACGACTTTGTTGAGTGATCTGTTTAATAGGTTTGCCGCACTCGGAGCAGGCTTCGTCTGCCCGACCATAAACCCGTAATTGCTGTGCAAAATAACCCGGTTGACCATCTTCACGGGTAAAGTCGCGTAATGTTGTGCCGCCCTGTTTAATGGCGTCGTCGAGTATTTGTTTGATAGCGACGACAAGTTTTTCGCAGCGTAACTTTGACAGGCTGCCGGCCTTACGTTTGGGATTAATGCCTGCGATAAAAAGTGATTCGCTGGCGTAGATATTACCTACGCCGACAACCACGTGACTGTTCATGATGAAGGATTTAATTGCGCAATTACGTTTACGTGATTGCGCATATAGGTATTCAGCATTGAATTCATCATTCAGTGGTTCAGGCCCAAGTTTGCTGAGTAGTTTATGTTCTTCAATAGCCTGCTTTGTCCATAATACACAGCCAAACTTTCTTGGATCGGTGAGCCGTAATACTTTTCTATTACTGAACACAAAATCAATGTGATCATGCTTGCCGACAGGCGTTGATGCTGTGCAAATCCTCAGGCTGCCTGACATGCCGAGATGGATGATGACGGTGCCAGCATGATCGAAATTGAGTAGCAGGTATTTGCCACGACGTGCGACTTGTATAAGTTTATGGTTTTTTATTTTGGACGGTAATGATTTTGGAATCGGCCAACGTAATTTATATTGCCTGATGACCACATCGCCGATTTTCCTGTTAATGATATGTGGTTCAATGCCTCGACGGCTGGTTTCGACTTCGGGTAATTCTGGCATGCTGGCTTGAAGTTGTATTACTGGGGCTGGATAGCGTTCATGAATTCATCAGGTGAAACCTGTATCGATTCTACGTCTGATTCTTTTCTGGCTTCATCATTAAGCGGCTTCACGATGCCCGGTCTTAATAAGGCATCGTAGTCTTCTAGGTTGAAATGATATTCAAGTTTAAGGTCGGGGCGAGCAATAATTAGCCAGGGTTCAATATCGGTAATAGTGAATTTGATTGGCTGTTCAAGATTTTCAAAATAAACCTGAATTTCCCCCAATGATTCTCGCTCAACATAATCATGTACGGAAAATGCCTGCTTATGCGTCCATTGGTATATGGTCTCGACAATGGCATCGCTCGAAATATCATCAGTGCTTCTCCATAATTTATTCTGGTCACGCGTGAGCGTCTGCTCGGGTAAAATCATCTTGATGATATTTGTGCTATTGGCTAATAATTCACGGGCGATTAATGTGCCGATTTGTGAGCTTAATAATGGGTAGAAATGATCGTTGATTAAATGAAGTTTATTATTGATTTCCACATATCGTAAATTATTCATGGGGTTTGTCATGCCAAAGCTAATTTTGGTGTTGTTGAAACTGATATGCGTATCGGTAGTATTAAAGTCAAACTTATTAAGCTCAAGATCATCCGTATTGTATTGTGCGATACTGTCCGTGCTAAGCAAATTAAGTAATGTTTTTATGCGGAACTGATTGGCTGATATTTCTATGGGTTTTACAAGAAGCCATTGTTGAGCGGATTTATTTAGAAGTATTTCACGTTGCTGGTGATGAATAGATATTTGGTTAATGCTGTCAGCAGAAACAGGGCTGAGTTTTTTTGTCCCATTTTGATCTACTTCATCGATAAACAAAAACGTGCCCAGGACAATGACCAGTAATAGCAAAAATAAATTGGTGATCAGGCGTGACTGCATGGTTAGCGTTTTCGGCGTCTAAACCAGATGATCATGCCAGTTAATAATAAGATTGCAGGTAATACAATAAAAAATCCGAAGCCGATGATGATTAGCTCAGTGTCGTCGAGTTGTAGTTTTGTGTCCGGGGCGCTTTTTGTTTCTATAGCGATTAAATCGTCGTCGCCACTCAACCAATCGATAATATTTAAACCGAGCGTCAGATTAGCACCAACACCGATATAGCTATTGGATAAGAAATCACTATCACCTGTGATAATAATTCGTTGCGATGCTTTCTCTGTAGTTTCTGTACCGCTGAGTGTGCGTTCTAGCGCAACTACGATGGCCAGTGGACCCGCAATATCGCCTGATTTTGAATCGAATACTAAATCGCCAGTCAGGTCTTTGCTTTCAGACCAGCTTTGAGCGAGTGACTGAGCTATGACGGTGCTTTGCCATTCACTATCACCCGTAACTTCAATGCCACGACTGATTGGGAATAGCGTATTGTAGTCAATATTTTTTGTGATCGCATGTGAGTGGTAATCAAGTACAGGAATCATTGCGGGGTTCTGTATGCCTAGCGTTTTACGTAAATTGATATTGTTATCGACGATGATGCCATCTGTAAATTTGATGTTTAGTAACTGAGCGAGTTTGTTTAGGCCATAGAGCTTATTGCTACTCGATTCTGGATCCATCATCCATAATAAATTACCGCCTTGTTCGATATGTTTTTTGATGTGCTGGAGCTCACCTTTTAAAATTAGTTTTGTGGGTGATGCGATCACCAGTATATTGGTGTTGTCAGGTAAAACAGCTTTCAATAAATGATGTGAGCTACTGACAATACCTTTAGCTGCAAGCTTGGCGGTAAATTGGCTGTAATTTGCATTTTCATCGCCCGAAGGTTTACGTTCGCCGTGACCATCGATAAATACCAGTGAGCGATCATTGCTATAACTTAATCGTTGTAGTGCACTGCTGATAGTGCCTTCGCTCAGTGAAGAAATAATTTCACTGCGTCCCTGGTATTTGATGACGATTTGCCCGTATCGGGTGACCTTATCCAGTTGTGCTAGTTCGATATCAATGTCGGGGTTAATTATCTTGAAGTTAAAATTATTTTTTTCTCGCTTATAACGGCTGAGTATTTCTTCAACGGCTGTTTTTATGGTGGCGTCATCTTGAATGTAAACATTGACCAGCACGGGATCATTCATTTTCTGTAATAAATCGATGCTGCTTTGTGTAATGGTATTGCGCTGACCCGCAGTCCAGTCGTATTGCATGCTGTATTTCTGACTGGCCCATGCCAGTAGTCCGACCACGCTGAGCAACAGAATGGTGAAAATAATCTTTTGTATTTGTAATTGTAAGCGAATAGCTTTTGAGGTTTTCATGTGTGTCGCTGAGCCTTAACCTTGTAAACGTTCTGCATCCATCTGACGGATGGTGAGTAACAGGAAGGTGATAATAAACAGGGCAAAATAGGCCAAATCTGTCGTGTTAACAATGCCGCGTAGCAATGGTGTAATGTGATGCGTGAGCGAAAGGTAGGTGAAAATGCTACCTGTACTGCCTGCATCACCACTACGTTCAAGTATCCATAACAGCAATAATAAACCAAAGGTACTGATGGCTGCGACCCCTGGGTTTGCAGTCAGTGAGGATAAAAACAATCCAGCCGCGGCGAAAGCGCATAATAATAACAATAGCCCCAACAAACCCGATGCCAGTTTTCCAAGATCGAGTTCTGTACCCATCATTAGTGATAAAGGCATCAAACTGATCATAGCTATAAGAATCAGGTAGAACAATGTGATGCCTAAAAATTTACCTAGCACAATCTCTCTAATACTAATGGGCGATGAGAGTAAAAGTGTCAGTGTTCCGTTACGACGTTCTTCGCTAATTAAACGCATGGTCAGTAACGGTGAAATCATCAGTAACATTACGCTGGCTATCTCTAGTAGCGGTGCAGTTACCAAGTCAGTGACGCCGGGCGCATTGGGTAAAGAGGTGAGTTCTTTCTGAATGGAAAAGAATACGTCAAGCTGAGAAAAAAATATCCAGCATAAAATTAATTGTGTTACCGCCAGCACTGTCCATGCTAGCGGTGATAAAAACATGCTGCGTAATTCACGTTTGGCGATGTTTAAAATCATGGTTTCGCCTCACTGAGTTTTTCATCACCTAAGGTAAGGTCAACAAATATTTGTTCCAGTGTGCGCTCGTGAGGAATCACTTTAATCAATCCCCAATTATTAGCAACAGCCGCATGGACGATATCTTCTGCTGTTCTATTGGTAGTGTGTACCATGAAAGTGTTTTTATTCAACTGTTCAACTTTATTAATTTCTGCAGTCCCATATAGCTGCTCGATGGAGGGTGGGTGTAGCAGGGTGATTTCGTGTAACCCTTTTGCCTGTGTAGCTAGTAAATCATCCATGTTGGCATCATAGACAAGCTTACCTTTATTAATAATCTGTACTCGATTACACACAGCTTCTACTTCGGGCAGTATATGTGTGCATAAAATAATGCCGTGCTCCTTGCCTAACTCAACGATCAAATCACGAATTTCATGAATCTGGTTGGGATCAAGGCCGACTGTGGGTTCATCCAGAATAATGATTTTTGGTGAGTGAATGATGGCCTGAGCAATGCCAACACGTTGTTGATAACCTTTAGATAGATTGCCAATCAAACGGCGACCTGTTTCCATCAAGCCACAACGTGTTTTTGCTAGTTTAATAGCGTCTGAAATGAGCTGTTTTTCTATATTGTGTAGTTGTGCGCAGTAAGCAAGGTATTCATCCACCGTCATTTCTTTATAGAGTGGTGGTTGTTCCGGTAGATAACCAATTTCAGATTTAGCCTGTTTGGGCTGATCCAGTAAATCAAAATTGCAGATATAAATCTCACCTTCATTAGGGGCAAGATTACCGCTCAGCATTTTCATGGTGGTTGATTTACCGGCACCATTAGGGCCGAGGAAACCAAGAATATCGCCAGTTTTCAGCGTGAAGCTAATATCGTCTACGGCACGCTGGTGGCCATAATAGCGAACAAGGTTATTAACAGTAATGAGTGACATAGCGTTGCTATTATTCCCGATTTAAAGCGACTTGCAAGTAAAAAATATTAATCTTGATAGACACTATCATAGTGACAGCAAGCTTGGATGGCTTAGCCGGGTTTTTTTCTGATTAAGTTGATATTTCAGGCTTGTTTTCGATGAAGCAGCGTACCTGCTTCTGTAGAATATCGCCATGGCTATATTCCTGGGTGTTGATACCGGCGGTACTTTTACTGATTTTTTGCTCTATGACAGTAGGCAGGCATCAATGCGTTTGCATAAAGTGTTATCGACACCCGCTGCACCCGATCAGGCTATTCTTCAGGGAATTAACGAGCTGGGTGTTGAAACCAGTGACCTGCTTCTGGTGCATGGCTCTACCGTAGCTACCAATGCGGTGCTGGAAGGCAAGGGTGTGTGTACCGCCTATATCACTAATCGTGGCTTAGCCGATGTACTCA
>JAGLQT010000222.1 GCA_023136715.1 Gammaproteobacteria bacterium
TTGATGATCCGTTCAGTTACCGGATCTTAAGTTATGACGAGCTGATTGATCCAGGGACCTGTCTGGCCTATCCACAACATGATTATCATGAGCGTGCCATTGTTCCTGCCGACAAGATCATGCCAGTGTTCGAGCTTTTTCGTACTTTACGTTTTGCCGATGAAAACGTTTATCTAAGAGCCGGATCATTGAACCTGATCAACGGCATGGTCGGACTTAATTTTTCATGCGACGGTTCACACTACATGCGCTTCGATGAATTTCTTGAGAAAAGCTCCGATTTCTGGTTTGGTGTATAAACAGATTACAATTATTTTTTTGTATAAATCATTTTCAACAACAAGACTTAGTCACCCTGCAACAAACCCTCTACTCGCTCAAGGTCATTGACGACACGCCATACTCCTCCATTCGCTTCAACCCGCGAATTCCAGTTGGCTAACCTGTCCATATATTCACGCGGATCAACATTATCTGACCGTAGCTTCGTCACGTTCAGTGCGGTGACAGTGACGCCTGCAAAATTAATCGGAAAGTCACGTACGTGCCCCTCAGGTATTTCTTCTTTCATATCCGAGAAAACAAAAACGTGGCGATTACCCGCACCTGTTTCTTCCAAAAACTCTACGGCCTGTAACATGCCACCACTAATATCGGTATATGTACTACTTTTAACTTCAGAGATCATCTTGTTAATAGCGGCCTGAAATGTACGTTTCTGTGAGTTAGCTGCTGACGGCCTGTCATCAAAAGTCATTTTGGCGACAATATCTTTCTCACTAAAGCTGCCACTATCAATGCGTGCTACGGCAAAGGAATCACCACTGGTTAATGTGCCCAAAATATAATTGATGATTGATTGCGCTTTTTCCAGTTCGTTTGTGTAGGTGCCCGAAGTATCGAGCAACAGAACAACCGAGGTTGCATGTGAGCCTGTATCGGAGCAGGCAGATAGAACGCTAAGTAGCATCACCGCAAGCAGATTTGAAAACTTTCTTGATATTTTATTGATCACTGTATTGTTCATAATTTTCATCCGTTAGTCCGTAATCGCTACAACATCGTCTTCGCTCTTAGCTATAGAGTCCGATTTTTTATTGACAACCATGTCTTCGATTTTTAATGGTATAAAAATAATTAGATCATAAACATTTAATATGATGTGACCTATGTTGCTGGCCAGGCTGCCAAGCTGTCTGATTAAGAACGCAAGCACTTGCAACAGGAATACGCCAATCATGCCTATGACAGTCCTGAGAGAATGCACGAATGACTCCAATGGGATGGCTACCATCATCAATGCAAAAGGCAATATAAAGCCCATAATCATCTGCCCTACCGTAGTTATCCAGCGAAACTCGGGGGCGGCAACAGCAATGCCGGCTAAAGACTGAGTTAATGCTTCACGATCAGCTGCCAGCAGATCTCGCATATAAGCCAACGATGACTCTACGCTGGCAAAAACAAACAGTAAAACGAAAGCACTAATGGCCATATTTCTTCTTAATTTGTCATTGAGTGCGCTGATGATTGGAAATAGTCGCGTAATTTGAAAAGCTTCCATCAGGAACAATCCCAGGACTATTTCAAAGAAAACCAGCACCAGTGCCGCAACATCAGATGCACGCATCGCCCCCAAACGACTAGCACCACCAACCATTTCTGACATAGGCAAAGCAATAATCTGGAAGTTAACGTAAGCGCCCAGTAAGGCAATAATCAGAACCAGACCCGAGGTAAAAAACTGGGTCATGGATGATGAGGTTAAGACTCTTTCGGCAAGATTGGTTTTCGCCATGATCTGCTCATATTTTTCAATTTGTGAGTCGATAATCTTGGAGCGATCTTCAAGCCCTACTATTTTCTTTTCAACGCTTTCTAATGTTTTGCTCAGATTGCGCCAGTAAGGCATCATGGTTTTTAGTAGTTTATGACGCTGTTTACTCGAGCGTCGGTATTCGGCGGTTTCTTTCTCACAATTACGCTTCATCGTGGCATGAATTGCCTTCAACACGTTGGAGACCATTGAGTCACCGTTACTGTTGATCTTATTAACGGCTTCGATGGCATCAATATAATTCTTTGGCACTGGTGGGACTTCCGATGACTCACGATAATCTTCATCGATTTTGATGATCTGCTCTTTCAAATCACGTTGTAGCGATGGGTAGCCACTCATGTCTCTGGTCACTACATCTTCGACGCGTTGAAACTCACGTTCAATATAGCGCTCGGTTTCTTCCAGGCCTGTGTTCAAGAGTACTTCACGGTTACGTTCCAACAATCGCGCTTCAACGGCGGTTACTGCATGCGCTGCCATACGCATAGCGTTGCGGATCACCAGACTAAAACTTCTAATGGTTT
>JAGLQT010000223.1 GCA_023136715.1 Gammaproteobacteria bacterium
GAGAACGCTTCCTGCCCGCCATCGAACTGATCAAACAAACCACCAAAGTCATCCATCTTGATGGCGGCATCGACCATAGATCTGTTTTGAGTAGCAAGCACGCGACACACATCGACGAATCAGAGCTCATCAAACTCGAAGAGAAAATGCACGAACTGGCTGGTGATGCCATCAAGCATAGCCACACCCTCAACATCCACAACCGCCCTGTACAAACCATCGCCTGTGGTAATGGCGTCGTCTGGTTCGACTTCAACGTCCTCTGCCACTCACCCCGCGCCGCGCAGGACTACATCCAGCTGGCCGAACAATTCCACACCGTGCTGCTCTCCAACGTACCCATCATGGATGAATACATGGACGACAAAGCCCGACGTTTTATCTACCTGATCGATGCACTCTACGACAATCAGGTAAAGATAATCCTCAGCGCCGAAACCGCACCTGAAAAACTCTATACCGGAGACATGCTAAAATTCGCCTATCGACGAACACTAAGCCGACTGATCGAAATGCAGTCAGAACAATACAATCGACCACATTCATAATCTATGCCCGCCAACAACCCAAAACTCCAACACATCATCGAACAACTCTGTACCACAGGATGTGAGCGTGTCAATGAAGTTATTGAAATATTAGAGCGTCAGGAAAATATCCAGGAAACCGGACAGTTGAGCACAGAAGAAAGCAAAATCGTATTGCATGAACTCAAAGCTATCATGGCGGTGTACGAACAGGAATAATGCAGCTCGACACCCCAAGCTGAAAAAATTAAAATGAATGAACTCGAAGCCAGAAAAGTGCAATGTCCTTATTGCGGCGAAACCATCGAAGTCCTTATCGATAACTCAGTCCCAGATCAAAGTTATATAGAAGATTGCCAGGTTTGCTGCCGGCCGATTAATTTCAAGATATCAGTGAATTATGACGGAGATTTAAGCGTGATTGTGACCAACGAAAACGAGTAAACAAAAACATTGGACATCAATAGTTATGAATGATTATTCGAAGTTTCTAAAAGAAGTCGAAATCTTCAATAAAAAATACGCTTCGATTTTTGTGAATTGTGAGCTTGAACCACTGGTTATGCCATTCTGGTCATGGCAGGAAATTCAAAATGGACTGGAGTTAAGGAAAGACTGGGAAGTTGATGCGTCACTAATCCCATTTTACGGTGACTGGCATGAGTTGTTTTGCCTAAACGAAAGAACAGGCGAAATTATAGCGCTGGATGATAATCGTGAAGAGATATGTAAATGGACTTCGATCAATAATTTTATACGTTGCTTATCCGAAAAAGAAATTGAATATGATGATGAGCCACAAATCGTAAATACATCGAATTCTTCTGAATTCATGAAAAAACATTAATTTTTTTCAATCATTTTAAGAATATTGACGAGACTGGTTCCATGACATAGGGCTTGCTAGATAGCCATGCACCAGCACCAGGACATCTGCCCGCGTGTTCACAACAAACAGGGCAGTAAAAATAAAAATGGTTGATTTAAGAAATCGCATATCTAATCTCAACAGCTAAACATTGGGTTGATTGAGCTATTTTGCCATATGCAATATAAGAATTTCTATACGGTGATTCTAAGTCGGCCTTTCAAGGTGTCATTAGACACAACAGGCCGTATTGAACGATTTGGAACTGTGCGACTAAGTAGAAAAGATAAGCGCGGCACATTAAAGGTTGAGAACCATTATTACTTTCATCTCCATATTAGACTTCCAATCTCCAATGATTTATGAAATGCTTAAGCACATGGAGAAAAAGGAGTGCCAGGGCAGCACTCCTTAACTCAAACATTAGATTGACCGCAAGGATGTACAATGAAATATATAGTCATAATTATAGTTATAGTTGTAGCCGGATACTTTGGCTGGTATAAATCGGCTCCTACCATCGTAACGCTCGACCCTCTACATCAAAAAAAAGAAAAATTATATAAATGCAAAGATGATGAAGGCAATGTGACTTATACCGACAATGGTTGCGTTGATTTAACGACTCAAGAACTAGATATCGTTATTCCCACTATTGATGAAGCGGCCGCCAAAAGACTCAAAGATCGTCAACTGAATAGTTACCCCTCGCAACCTCGTAACACTGTTTCAGTTGTAAGCGCTAATAAACCCCGTTCAATCAGCAATAAATGCCAATCATATAAGGACAGCATCAAACAATATAAAAATGAACTAAGAGCTGGTTACACTCAATCAGAAGGCAATAGAATTCAAAGCTCAATTAAAGAATACCAAAGCCTTTATAACAATCGCTGCAAGTAAAACAATAAACTAATCATTAATAACGGCAACAAAAAGAATATCATGGACAAAAACACATATCAGGTAATCATTACCAATAAACTTTCTGACTATCAGGACAAGGGTCTCGTTATTAAGAAACTTGCTGTGCTATTCAAAATTAACGAAAAAAAAGCAGAACAATTAATAAGCAAAACCGCAACTATCATTAAAAAGAACACCGATGAAGATACGGCTAAAAAATTCATGGCCTCCATCCTGATAACTGGAGCCGAATGCAAAATAATTAATATTTCTGAAGAAACTCACTCGCTTGAAGCAAAAGAACACCTACAATTGGATGATATCAACGACTCTGATGAAAAAATTCTCTGCCCTGAATGTGGCAGCGTCAAACAGTTGCATTCAGACGAATGCCTGTTCTGTGGCTTCAACCAGGAAACGTCAGAAAAGAAAAATTACAACATTCTAAAATACGCCAGTATCATGACCATTCTGGCAACCATCTTTATTGTTATTGGCTATCAGTTCGCCCTACCTTATTACAACTTATACGCTAGTAATAGCAGGATAGAAAAAGGTATGGAACTCGCTTTTGAAACTCGCAACACAGTCACCACCTTCATTCTTGAAACCAATTTCTGGCCCAACCAGAACATTGATGCAAACCTTGATAAAAATATTAGCAATGAGATCATTGAGTCCATCGTACTTAGTAAAAATGCCGTTATTACTGTAACACTACGTGCCGAGCCCTTAAGTGAAGATTCTACAAAAACAATTATCTTCAGCCCCAATGTATTGAAAGGTAAACTGGTTTGGAATTGTCAAAAAGGAACGCTCAAAAATGAATTAAGGCCTGATATTTGTAAAACCATCAATCTATAAGCGATTATTTAATAATCTGACAACAAGGGTCATAAACCTCAACCGCTTGTTTCATACGTGTTTTCTCGACAGAGGTGAAAAAATTTTTAAATTGATTCAGCTAAAGCGTTAAAATGCAATTTAGTTAGCTGGAATCACTCATGAAAAGTCATAACGAAGGTCTTTTATCAGTACATGCTGCTGTACTCATATTTGGCCTGACCGCCCTGTTCTCAAAACTTATAGCCCTCTCTGCCATTGAAATAACGCTATTACGCAGTGTGTTTGCGATTGCGGCCATTGCTATTTATATCAAATACCGGAATGACTCTTTCAAACTCAACAATAAACGCGATTACCTGATAGCTCTGCTACTGGGGTTTTTTCTGGCGATGCACTGGGTGACTTATTTTCATGCCATGCAGGTATCATCAATTGCCATCGGCATTATTTCGCTCTACACCTTCCCAGTCATCACTGTTTTTCTTGAGCCCTTTTTCCATGGTGAACGCCCTCACATTAAAGACATTATCAGTGCGCTGGTAATTTTGTTCGGTATCTATTTACTGGTACCTGAATTTTCTATCAACAATCAAACTGCAACTGGCGTGTTCTGGGGCGTATTATCCGCCTTTTTGTTTGCCATGAGAAACATGATTCACGGGCGTTATTTCAAAACTTACCCTGCCCGACACGCGCTGTTTTACCAGACATTAGCGGTGATTGTATTGTTGATCCCGTTTTCCGCACAGGTCATCCCCGAGATCAGTCAAACTCAATGGCTGCAACTTGCCATACTAGGAATCTTCTTTACCGCCCTGCCACACACATTATTTGCAAACAGTTTATTACACCTGAAAGCAAAGACAGTAAG